>JAPLXH010000005.1 GCA_026396195.1 Candidatus Nealsonbacteria bacterium | reverse complement strand
TTTAGCCATATTTTTTTTAATATTTTTAATTTTTAAAAATTCGAGGTCTCCTTATTATTTTTTAATTTCGAGCTCCGGTGAGAAATCAAGGTTCTCGCGAAGCGAGGTTCTTATTAATATTTTTAACTTCTGAAATAATTTTACCGTCCGTTACTTTAATATACATATTTTTTCCGATTTTAACATCTTTTGTTTGTCTGACTATCTTTCCGTCGCAACTGGCGATGCTATATCCCAGACGAAGCTGGCGTTCCGGATTATTAAAGAAAACGACTTTTTCCGCTTGTTCTATTTTTTGATTTACTAATGCCAATAAAGATTTAAAACCCGACAAAGATTTATTTAGTGTTCCTTGTAATTTTTCTCCAGCGACATTTAAGGCATTTTTAAAATTATTGAATGAAATCTTTAATTTGTTTTCAATTTCTTTGTAATTACTTAAAATCATTTCATACCGGCCGACAATGTTCCTTTCGTATCGTTCTAAAAAAAGCAGGGCTTGGTCCCACGATTCGTTAAGCAGATTGGCAACGGCGGTGGGAGTGGACTCTGAAGCGTCCGCCGCCATAGTAAAAAGTGGCGTATCTTTGTCGTGGCCTATTCCGGCAATCACGGGAAAAGGCAAATCAACTATTTCCTTGACAAGTATTTCATTATTAAACGGTTGTAATGATTCTAAAGATCCTCCACCCCTTATGACTACTAAAACCTCTATATTTTTTTCTTTGAAAGTCCTGATGGCCGACAGAAGGTCTTTTATTGCTTCCTGCCCCTCTACCCGGGAATCAATCATCTGAATCTTGAATCCGTGTTTCCCTATATTGTTAAGAAAATCGTGTATCACCGCTCCCTGTTTTGAAGTAATTACTCCTATTCTTTCGGGAAACATTGGAATTTTCTTTTTCCTTGCCAAGTCGAAAATTCCCTCCTTTTCCAGCTTATTTTTTAATTCTTCGTAAGCTTTTTTTAACGCTCCCTCCCCTTTTAATTCAATCGTTTCAGCTTTAAAGCTGAGCCTTCCGCTCAAAGGATAAACATCGGGGTATCCGGACAGAATCACTTCTTTTCCCTTTTCAAGTTTCACTCCGCACATGGCATAATTATTTTTCCAGATTATGCAATCTAAAACGCCCTTGCCCGACTTGTCTTTTATCGAAAAATAAACATGACCGCTGGTTGAAACGGTCAGTTTCGTAACTTCTCCGGTTATTTTTGCAACGCCGATTTTTTTTAAGTTTATATTAAGAAATTCTATATATTCTGAGACTGAAAAAACCGGTTCTATTTTTTTTATATTTTGTTCCATAATGTTTAATTTTACTGCCTTTGGGCAAAATCGCAAATGTCTTTAAAGTCGCAAAATCCGCATTGGTGGCCCGGAGTAGGTTTGAAATTACTTTTCTTGATTTCTTCTATCTCTCTTTTTATTTTTTCTTTAAGATTTTCTGTTTCTTCTGCTGAGCCCAGAAAAGACGCCTTCTTTCCGTCGTTTAAGTAATCATAAATAAGCTCTTTTGGTTTTAATTTAAAAACCTCCTCAATCGCTATTTGATAAATTAATAACTGCTCTTTGTCTTCCGGCTTTAATTTTTCTTTGGAGCTTCCGGTTTTATAATCTATAATCGCGACTCCCCCTTCTCTTTCATCAATTCTGTCTATTACGCCAAATAACGTATTTTTTCCTATCTTTAAGTTAAATGGCATTTCTAAGGCAAAGGAATTGTTAATTTTTAAAACCTTGGGAGGATTTTTTATAAACTCCTGGTAAAAATCCTTAACTATTTTCTTTCCCAATTTATAATATCCCTCTTTTTGGCTTTTGGTCTCATACCATTCCCCTATCCAGTTTTTTTCAAAAATAAGGAGCAAATCTTCCAGTTGAAAAGCACTGTCCTTTTTTGCTGTTTTTGTTTTTTTATCCGGAAAACCGAATAAATCGCTTTGGTTATTTTTACTGCTCTCGCTTGCTGCTTTCAAAAAACTGTAAAAAGTATTGTGCATTGTTTTTCCGAAGGAAAAAACAGCCTTTCCTTTAATCGGAATCTTTAAAATAAAATTGAATTTATACTGCAAAGGGCATTTTTCAAAAGCAGCCAGTTGAGAAAATGAAAAATGTTCCGGAAGATATTCCGATTCTTTTTGGCTTTTGGTCTCCGGTTTTTTCACGGCCGGTTCGGGCAATCCGTTTTTCGATTTTAAATTTTTAGTTTCAAGACTGTCTTTATATCCCATTTCTATTAAAAATCGCGACAATCTCTTTTTCCTTGCTAATCCATAATCCTCGGCCGAGGTAAAATAAAGTTCTTTCTTGGCTCTGGTCATAGCCACATAGCAAATCCTTCTTTCTTCCTGCAAATGGACATCTCCTTTGGGTTTGATGTCTTTAATTAATTCTTCGGGAAGCTCTATCAAATCCTTTCTTTCAATGGTTGGAAATCTTTTATCCACCATATTAACTAAAAATACGTATTTGAATTCCAATCCTTTGGCTCCGTGAATGGTCATCACTTTAATCATGTCCGGACCCTGTTCAGGGTCGAATTCAAGTTTCCCCTCTTCTCCTGACTCTATTTCAAAAACTATTTCTTCCATAAAATTTTTCAAAGATGGCTCCATCGCGGATTCTTCAAAGCTTTTTATTCTTTTATAAAATTGGTTAAGCACGTCTATCTGTTCTTTATCATCTTTTGAGGCCAAATATTTCAAATAACCCGAATCTCCTAAAAAAGCCAGGAATATTTCCGAAACTATTTTTTCTCGGGAAAGAGCGGAATGTTTTTTTATCAAGCTAAGGATAAAAGGAATTTTTTCTTGGGCCCTTTCCGAAATCCCGGGAATTAAAGCCAGCTCTTCCATTGCCTCAAAAAGAGATTTTGTTTTGCGATGGCTGTATTGGATAATATTAATTATGTCTTGATAAGGTATTTCTAAAAATAACAAGTTTAAAATTCTGTAAACCGACGGACTTTCATGATAATTATCCAAAAGCTTAAAATAAGAAATAACGTCCAAAATAATGGGCTTTGAGTAAAGCCCTTTTGAAGCCAAAAATTGATATGGCAAACCGGCCCTTTCTAAGGCCTTTGTAAAAACGTTCGCCGTGTTGTTCGCCCTGACCAAAATGGCAATATCGTTGTAATTCACCTCTTTGTCTCTTTTTAAAATTTCCAGTATTTTCTTGATTGTTTTCCCAACTTCTTCGTCCAAATTTTTAGCGCTTATATGCTCGATTATCCCCCCTTGCCTCGCCGACTTGTCCGCCAAAGCTTTAGCGTCGGCGGAAGCCTTGGCAGAGGTGGGTTTATCCATCATTGAAATTAATTTTTTATTTATTTTATTAACATATTCAAGCCGGTCAGGGTCATTGGCTTTAATAAACCTGTAAGCCAAATCCAAAATGTTCTGGGCTGACCTGTAATTTTTAACCAAGGAAATCTGTTTTGCCTTGGGAAAATCCTTTTTAAACAGGATAATATTGGAAAAAGAAGCTCCTCTCCAACAATAGATGGCCTGGTCATCATCAGCGCAGACGGTGAGATTATTTTTGGGAAAAGCTAATACTTTTATCAATTCATATTGAGACCAATTAGTGTCCTGGAATTCATCCACCAAAATGTATTTGAACTTTTCCCTATATTTTTCCAAAATCAAAGGTCTTTTTTTAAATAATTTCAAGCAGTAATTTATAAGGTCTCCGAAATCCAAATAGCTGTTTTCCAAAAGCAATTTTTGGTAAGCATGAAAAGCGTTTGCCACTTCCTTTATTCTTTCTGTTTCCTGATTTTCCGGAGAGTCGTCCCTGGTTTTTAACCTTTCGCTATATTCAAGGTAATCTTCAGGATAAACTTCCTGGTCTTTGCAATGGGAAAAATGGGAAATCAGGGTCTGTATGAATTTAGTCGGATTGCCCAAAGGCTTATAATAATCAAGCTCGAATTTATCCAAATTCTGGCGCACCAAAAGCCAGCCTGCTGTCGGGTCCAAAACTTTAAAATCAGCCGGCAAGCCGATATCTAAAGCATGGTCTCTCAGAACTCTTTCGCAAAAAGAATGAAAGGTTGAAATCCATAAATCAACGTAGCCGTAAGGCAAAAGAGTATCAACTCTTTCCTCCATTTCTCCGGCCGCTTTTTCCGTAAAAGTAACGGCTAATATTTCTTCCGGCTTAGCCAGTTCCTTTTCTATCAGATAAGCAATTCTTTGGGTAATCACTGTTGTTTTTCCAGTTCCGGCTCCGGCCACGATTAAAAGCGGTCCCGCTTCGTGGACCACCGCCTCTTTTTGCTCCTCATTTAATTTTTTCAAATCCAGGGCCATTGTTTTTTTATGAATATTTTTTAATTTATTGTTTCTTTAACTTTCTTACGATTATTGAAAAAACTGCTCCAAGCGGCGGAAGAAGAATCGCCTGCATGCTTATCCAAGCTATATATTGCTTAAAGTCAATTTTCACAATAAAAATCATGTACGGGGTTAATACCACAGTCCAGTAGACAAAAGACGTTATGGCATCTTTTATAAACTGTTTTATAAATTCTTTTTTCATAATTTTATTGATTTAATTCTTCAATTTGTTTATTCATATTTTCCACTCTTTCCGCTTCCTGTTCTTGTACCTTTTGAGCTTCTTCTGTTGAACTTTTTTTAATTTCTTTTTGGGTTTTATAATCTTTAAAATAGCCGTAGCCAAAATAACCGCTAAAAATAATAATTATTAAAATAATAACTGTAATTAATAAAGAAAGTAACATAAAACCTTTTTCTTTCATATTATTTCAAAGTTATGATAATGGCGCCGATAACCATAAAAAGAGCGCCGATAACCGTTTTCCAACCAAGATGTTCGCCTAGAAAAAGAGCCGCAAAAATTATAACAAAAACCAAACTAAGACGATCTATAACCACTACTTTTGTCGCTAATCCGGTTTTCAAGGCAAAAAAATAAAAAAGCCAAGAAAGTGCACCGGCGATACCGGCAAAAACAATCAGCAGCCAATCCTTAGAATCAAATGATTTAAAGGAGAATCCCTGAAATTTTTTCAGAGAAAAACTGACTAAAATCAAAAAGACAGCCATAATAATCGACCTGATAGTAGTGGCTAAAGTAGAATCAATGCTCTTCAGCCCCATTTTTGCGAAAATCGCCACCAAAGCCGCCATTATTGCCGAAAGAAAAGCAAAAATTAACCAACTCATACTGTTTTTATTTTAAATAATCGGATTTTATTGAATTTTTGTCCAAGGTGTTTTTATAAAACGTTATCGTTATCTCTCCGGCCGCACCCGGTGCAACTTGATACTGCTGAAAATAAATTATTAATGAATTATAATTAAAATTAAAGTCTTTGTAATTTTCTTGGGTTGCCTTAGTGCCGTCTTGAATCATTTGTTTTAAAAAATCATCTATCATTACTTCATTGCCCTGAAGTTTAGAGGTAACCTCTTTGGCCGACAGCTCGGCTAATTTTTCAAAATATTGCTGTGATGAATTTAGAAAATCTAAAATAGTTATTTCCTTCTGCTTTGCCAGGTCGTAATTAAAAGCATGCACTTCGTTGGCGCCATGAGCACCGCCGACAAAGTAATACGAGTTTATAACAAAACTTAAATATTCATTATTAAGCTGGACCGGCTTCCAGGTGGCGATAAAATCAAACGGTCCTTCGGGGTTTTCAGGAACCGGATTATCCGGCATGGCTGTCGCCCTTCGCGCATCCCAATTCTCTTTTGCGCTTTTTTTGAAATTATCAATTTCCTCTGTAATTAAATCGGCAATTTTTTTGTTAAATTCATCTGAGGCATTTTTAAATTGGGGGTATTCAGCTTGTATATTATAAAAATTATCAGTTTGATGAATAGGAATTACAGATACTGATAAATAGTTATTATTAATTGGATTTTCTTCGGCAACGTTTTTCTTAACAAAAAAAATACAATTTTTTATACTTAAAACCGATATACCGGCCAGAATTAAAATTATGGCAATTATTATTAACAAAATATTTTTTTTCATAAATTTATTTATTATTTTATTTTTTTCTGCGCTTCCTTTCCGATTCTCTCACCATTTCTTCATCCATCCCAAAGTGATGGGCAATTTCATGCCAAACCGTGTTCATAACAATTTCCTTGATTTCTTCTTCGGACCTCGCATAGTTTTCAATCGCCTTTTTAAAAATACTTATTTTATCCGGCAAGGCCTGGCCGTAACCCCATCTTTTGTTTTGGGGTACGCCTTCATATAATCCAAAAAGAACTGAATCTCTTTTAAGTTTAATTTTTCTCAGCTGATAAACAGCAGGCTCATCTTCTATCACAACGTCAACGTTTTCCAATTTTTTCAAAATTTTTTCCGGAATGGCTCTAATCCCTTCGTTTACCAATTTTTCAAATTTTTCAAGCTCCATATTTAGCGATAAATTATTGCTGAAATAAATCCTAATGCTCCTAAAATTAAACCTATAAGCGCTCCTTTTGTTGGTAGCTGATGAAAAATTGTATAAGCAAGAATAGGTTCCATTATTAAGATAGATGTTATGGAGGTCACGCTGACAATCCATATATTCTTAAAATATTTAAAACCAAACATATATCCAGCAATCAAAAAAATTCCGGCAATTATAATCACAAATACCATTTTAAGAAAGAGACCAATAAAAGACGTGTTGGAATAATTTTTTGCCATAATCATTTCTGCGTAAATAGAAAAACTCTCTCCCAAGAATATCAAAACTACCATTAAAATTTTTGAAATTAAATCCATGATTTATTGATTTGATTCTTCAACTTAATCTATTTGCGCAAAAATCACCACATAATTCTTGCCGTATGCTTTGGCGCATTTCGGGCAGGTAGTGTATGAAAAATAAAGCTTTTTTAGATTCTTGCCTTTTTTTTCAACATATTCTTTCATTTCCTTCGCCCAGATACCTACATTTTGATATGGCCCCTCGAATACTTTAGTAAAAAATGTTCCTGAAAGCGTTGCCATTTCAGCCCCAGGAACATCCCCGGAAACGTCAATGTAAATATCCGCGCCCCAAACAGATTTTTCATCGGTTAACATTAACTGATAAGGCGACTTGGCATTTGCTTTTTCAATAAGCGCCATATTTTTGATTATTTTTTTCCCCATATCAAGAGGAATATGCAAAAAACTGGTAACATGGTCTTTCACAAAAATCTTATCTTTCCATGTGATTTCTTTATCCTGCCAAGGTTCAGGATTAAACGGCTCGCAACAGCCGGTTGGTTTTATTGTTTCTTGATTAGACATATTTTTTATTTTATTAAATTAAACCTATTATTATTTTTTCTTGGATTTTACAATCGGTTGAATAAAAAACAATAGAAATGCGAAAAACGCATAATATAGCGGGTCGCTTAATCCCAAGAAGCCGAGAAACCCCAGAAAACCCCAATACCAATTTATTTTTAGTTTCATGGTTTTTATAATTATTTATTTTAAGACCTTTTTTTATTTTGATAATTATATTAATTTATTCTACCTTGTCCGGCCAAAGCTCTCAAGGGCGTAGGAGGACCACTTCGACGGGCTCAGCGTAAACAAAAAATAAATAAAATAGAGGATTTTTAATATCCTCTATTTAAATTCTGGCAAACCAAAAAATAAAATAAAAAGTGACATAAAAAATATGTCACAGATTTAAGATTTTTTTCTTTGTTCTTCGTTTTTTCTTTTGAGTTCTTCTGTTTCTTCATATAATTCGGGATCTGTTCTCCGTGGTTTTCTTCCTATAGATTCATGCTTATATAAGCTTAATGTTGCCCAAAATTCTTTTTCTTCACATGGCGTCGCTTTTTTATTAAGAACCAAAAACCTTAATTCCTCTAAACGGTCGTTTCCTTTGATAGGCTTTAAAAGAACAGAACTTATCTCTTTTTCGGTGCCTTCTACTGGCATTTTCTAAAACCTCCTTTTTTATCTTAATATAATTATTAACTTTGTCAAAAAAATCGTTTAGGCAACAAAAAAAGTGGCTAGGATTTTCACTTAAAATTGTACTTTTTATGAAGTGAAATCTCCCAACCACCTTTTGTAACTTTATTCGGACTACCATTTACTTAAAAAAGATATCCGTTCCGTAAAACCCGGAATAACGGTTAATTCTGTAACTATTCAGTTACAATGCTACTATAGCATATTAACAAATAACAATCAAGGGATAATAATTATTCTATAAACGTCAAAGCCGTTCCTCTCTTATCTCCTCTTCCGGTACGGCCGATGCGGTGAACATAGTCAGTGTAAGTCGCAGGTATGTCATAGTTTATAACATGGCTGATATCTGCAATGTCCAGTCCGCGGGCTGCAACATCAGTTGCCACCAGCACCTGGACGACATTATTCTTGAATAAAACCAGAGCTCTTTGGCGCTGAGAGTTATTTTTGTTTCCGTGTATGGATTCCACCTTAAATCCGTTATCAGAAAGCGTTTTTGACAGCCCTTCCACTCCGCGCTTGGTTTTTCCGAAAATAAGCACCTTATTGAATTCTATTTTATTTAAAAGCTCGTTAAGAACATCCAATTTACTCCTTCCGCGCTCTATTCTAATAACATCCTGTTCAACATTTTTTGCGGTGTCCCTGGTTTTAACCGAAATCCTAATCGGATTCCTAAGAAATTCTTTAATAAGTTTTTCTATGCTACTGGAAAGAGTGGCTGCAAAGAAAAACACCTGGCGCTCTTTTGGCATTCCGCTCATTATGAAGCGGGTGTCATTTATAAATCCCATATCAAGCATCCGGTCTGCTTCGTCCAGCACTATATTATTAAACCTGGATAAATTAATCATTTTTCTCTCTATCAAATCCTTTAATCTTCCTGGTGTTCCGATGATTACGTTGTATTGGTAGTGGAGATTTGAAATCTGCCAGCCTATGCTCATTCCCCCTACGCAACAAACTGAAAACAGTCTCATTCCTTTGGTGAATAATTTGAATTCCTGGTCTATCTGTAAAGCAAGCTCTCTGGTCGGAGCAATAATCAAAACCTGCTCTTTTGGGTTGAGTATAATTTTATTAATTAAAGGTAAAAGAAAAGCAGCTGTTTTTCCCGTTCCGGTGTTGGCAACTCCAACAATATCAGAGCCGTTGATGGCGCAAGGAATAACCCTGTCCTGAATCGGCGTAGGCGTTTTATAGCCCCTGGCCGCAATAACCTGCTTTAACCTTTGGTCAATTTTAAAATCCTGAAATTCGTGTTCAGGTTTAAAAATATCAATTTCTTTGGCCATAACCGCTTTATTGATAAATTTGGCGGGATCTATTTTTTCTCCGCCAAAGCTCCTCTTTTGTCCCCTGTTTGAGGAATTAGAACGGCCTCCTCTTTTGAATTGAGAAGATTTGGACAAAAATTTTCTTGACCTATAATTTTTTAAACCTCTTGTGTACATATTTTTTTAAAGGGAATTACCCTTATAACATTCGATCATTGTAAATAAAAAAAGGCGACTAGATAGTCTCCGATTTTTTAAATAAAAACCATGAGATTCAGTTACGTTGATAGCATATACCAATCTTTATGCTCTGTCAAGCCTTTATTGATTCAAATCAAGAATTTCATCAATACGAATCTGCTGGACAAATTCCGGGATATGGCTCACTAAAACCAAAGCTCCCTCGTATTTGTTTAGCGCAGAAGCTATAACCGGCAAATGACGGAAATTAATATGATTGGTGGGCTCGTCCAAAATAAGAAGCCCAGGTTTTTGTATCACCAGCCTGGCAAAAGACACCAAACCCTTTTGTCCTTCTGATAAACTGCCTATTTTGGCATAAATTAAGTCGCCGGTTATCAAAAAGCCGGCGGCCAAGGCACGGAGGTTTTCTTCTGAAAATTTTTCAGCGACAGAACTGAGGGATTGATAAACCGTATCATCAAGATTAAGGGTGGAAAAATCTTGGCGGTAATATCCAACCTTAACTCCTGAGGCAATTTTAGCGCCCTTTGCTTTTCCTGAAGCTAAAGCTTCAAGCAATGTAGTTTTGCCGCTGCCGTTCTGTCCCGTGAGAAACAAGCGCTCTCCTTTTCTAAGAGAAATATTAGCCTTGCGCCGCACTGATTTATGATTTTTCATTACAGAGAAAGATGTAATACTCAAAATTTCTCCGCCAATCCCCTGCTGGGAAGGAATAATAAAAGACCTGATGGTCTTGTCCTCCTTTCTGACGTCAATTTTTGCTTCTTCCATTTCTTCGGCTCTTTGTCGCATTTTTTTTGCCACCAATCTCATCTTCCCTCCTTTGTGGGCAAAATAATTTGATTTATCTTTATTCTCCTGAATTTTTTTTGCCAACTGCGCGTTTTTCATGTTTTCCCTTTCCATCCTGGCGGAAATCTCAATCAATAAATCATAATAATCTCCGACATACTGCTCAATCTTGCGGGTAAATACATCCAGATATAAAACGCCGTGGGTAAACGCATTCAAAAACTTGGCGTCATGAGAAATGACTATGCATGTTTTATTATAATCAATAAGAAATTTAGTAAGATGAATTATGCCGTCTTTATCAAGATTATTGGTCGGCTCATCCAAAAGCAGTAAATCGGGATTTTGGATAATGGCCGATGCCAAAAGAAGCCTTGCCTGCTGGCCCCCTGAAAATGATTTAATGATTTTGTCTTTATCGGCAATAAGATTAACCATCCCAAGAACTTCGTCAATTTTTGGGTCAATGTCATATACTGTTTCGCTGAAACAATTCTGAAAAAATTCGCGCACTGTTAAATCAAGCAAGTCCCGGGAAATTACCTGTTTTGCAATAGCAACGGTAACTCCTGCCACAATACTGACAGCTCCCAAATCCGGTTTAAGGTTTCCGGTAATAAGCTGAAAAATAGTGCTTTTGCCGGCGCCATTTTGTCCCATCAGGGTTATCTTTGATCCTTGCCTTAAAGAAAAATCAACCTCATCTAATATGGGTTTGTTGTGTCCGTATGAGAAAAACACCTTGTTAAATCTTAATATCGTTTCTCCTTGATTCATAATGGTTCTATATTAATACAAATTACCTAATTAAAAAAGGCTGAGGCGGCACCTCAACCAAGTCCGAACTATCCTTTTTCCAACAATTATCTTAAGTTTGAATTAGAGGTGAATGTTTAACAACCAAAAACCGCTTTTTCTAATTCCTCTAAGTCGTGGATTATAAAATCTGGGTTAACGGATTTCAATTTATCCTCATTGTTATACCCCCACGTAACAGCTGCAGTTTTTATCCCCGCCTTCTTGCCGACGTCAACTTCATGAGTCGTATCGCCAACAAATACAGTTTCTTGAGGATTAAAACCATTTCTTTTAATTGTCTCTTGTATTCCATCGTTTTTATCGTGTATTTCGCTATTAATTTCGGTGAATAATCCTTGCAGATTGAATTCTTCAATGTCATATAAAATAGTTTCTCTAAGGTTTGAACTTAATATAATCATATTGATACCGGCTTTCTTGAATTTTACCAACGTATCTTTAATTTTAGGATATGCCCTTGGGGGATACTTAGCAGATAAATCTTTATATAAAGATTTATAAATAGCGACCTCTTCTTCTCTGGATATACCAGAAATACCATATTTACGATAGAAAAGCATATAGGGTTGCTCCCATTCTTTTCTGAATTCTTCCAAAGATATTTCTTTGACCCCGAATTTTTTGAATATCGCCAAAACTACTCTATAGACGGTGTGTAAATCGTCGTTTATTACTCCGGACCAATCAAAAATAATATTCTTAATCATAATGTCTTATACTACCACTTCGAAAGGCTAAACGTAAGTCCTGAGCCGGTCAAGGGACTTGATTAAATTCAAATAAAAAAGAGGTGTCTTAATAATACCTCTTATAATAAAACGATTATTACTATTTTATGGGAGTCATTAAACCAAGGACTATGGGAATTGAAACTATGAAACTAACGGGCCAAAGAATACCGCATAAAAGATAAGCCCATAAACCATCTTTGGGAAATATTAATTTCTGACCAAGTAATATACCAAACAAAAACCCAATAAAGTATATTATTATTACCCTGAAAATAGTCGACTCTCCTATCATTTTTCTTTATCCTCCATTTTCTTTAATGTTAATTTTCTAACTTTTAATTTATATCAAAATCAATAATTAATCAAACCATTGCCTATGCCGTCGACATTAAAAACCGCTTATGTCGTTTTTCTGTTTCGCTAAGAGAAATCTTTTTTAATTTTCTTGCCATTGCTTTAGACGCCTTTCTTAACTGTTCGTCTACATCAAAGGCCTTCTTGTTTATACAAAACGCCATATCATTTATTGCTACAAGTTTTAAACCGGCTAAAGAACGCAACCTGGATAAAGCCACATAACCCATTCCTTCGACAAAACATTTGGAAAGGTCTATTTCTGCGGCATCTAAATTCATGCCTTGGCTTTTATGCACTGTTATGGCCCATGCCAATCGCAACGGCAGCTGATTTATTCTGGCTATTCTTTTCCCATCTTCGTCAACCGTCCAACTGGCTAACTTTGCAATAATTTTTTGGCCATGAATGGTTTCAATAATCGGCAAACCGTCAATATCAAAATCAATCACACTGCCCTGTGTTCCGTTTACATATCCGACTTCAAAATTATTTTTCAAAAACATCACCCGCGCTCCTTTTTTCAACACTAAGCGTTCCGGCGCCAAACAACTTTTCTTTAAGGCGTTTACAACCTCTTGCTTGCCCGTGGCGGTCATATGGTAAACAAACTCTTTGCCTGCAATCTTTTCTAACTCAACGCTATTTACCGCGTCAACGTCGATATTGTGAGTATATAGTTTTGTGGGTGTTTCCAAAAGGTCTTCCTGTTGCGGCCTACCCATTAATATTTTTTTTGATTCCTCCATATTATTGCTTCTGATATGGTTCAACAAATCAAATAAATCTTTGTCTTTGTGCCTGTGCTGTTCCTCGAGATAACAAGTTTTCATATCCATGTTTTTCCAAGCTCGCGACTCAACCACAAACTTTGCCATGCTATTTTTATTTATTGGCGGAAGTTGAAAAAGGTCACCCGAACAAACAACTTGCATTCCCCCAAACGTCTGAAAACTGGATTTAAACTGTTGGCAGGCGCGGTTCACCGCATCAAACTTGGCGGCAGTAAGCATTGATATTTCATCAATAATTAATATTTTAGTATTCTTATAATGCTTTCTTAAATAGGACTTTTTCATTAACTTCTTGATATCATTTTTGGTAAGGTTTTCTTTTATCCCAAGCCCGGACCACGAATGCAAAGTTGTCCCATTCATGTGGGTCGCAGCAATTCCGGTGCTGGCCGTAACTGCCACTGATTTATTATTCTCTCTCAAATAATCGATGTATTTGTTTAATAAAAAAGTTTTCCCGCTTCCAGGCGGGCCGGTCAGAAACACATTGTATCCCATTTTCATCGCGTTTAACGCTTCTTCTTGTGTCATAATTAAATTAAATACAATTCTTGATTATATCCGCCAATGCCGACAAATTCCGCCTTGCCCTTTAAAATCTTTTCATATGGCTGGCACGAAAAACAACCCGGCATCCCCTTGGGACATTCAAATCGGCCAATCTCTCTGGCTTCTTTAATTTTTTTTGCGATAGACAAAACTTTTCCCCGGGCGCTTTCTGCTTTTGGTAAGGCAACAATTGAAGGGGCATCTGCCCGGTCCAAGTACCAATAATAGGCTCCCGTAATTTTTCGGTTTTGCAAAGCATTTAAAAGTAAAACATAAATCGGCAGCTGAAGTGAGTCCTGCCCCTCTTCGTTCTTTCCGGTTTTAAAATCAATAACCCGCACGCTGTCATCTTCCTCTATATATTCCAACCAATCAATCTTCCCGCATAAAATTATATTATCTTCCTCTGATAAAAAGAAATTCGGCGGCATATTGTTTTTCCCGCCCTTTAGCTTTATTGTTTTCTTTAACAAAGGTCCCGGATTTTTAACAACCCTTTCTATCATTTGTCTTGCTCGTTCTTTTGCTTCGGCCTCCTCTATCGCTGTTTTAAACCCGCCGATTTTGCCTGAAACTTTTTTCCAATTTTCCTCAAATGCATCCGTCAAAGATTCCTTAAACCTGTCTTCTGCCTTATACCTTGCCAAGCCCTCCAAAGTTTCGTGCACCGCAGAGCCCAAAGAAAAAACCGAACTTACCAAATTTATCTTTCTGTTATTTTTGCTTTTATACATATTATGCAAATAATATGCTCTGGGACATTTTAAAAAGTCTCCGATAGACGAGTGCGACACCCAGACAGCCCCATATTTATCTTTAATAATTTTTTGTTCCATGATTAGGTTTGTTTTAATATTCTTTTTTTGTAATTCTACCAAAAAATCGCCTTTTAGGCGATTTTTTTTGCTGATGTAAAAATTCTTAAATACGATTTACGTTTGTCGCATTGGGTCCTTTCGGAGAATCAGCTTTCTCAAAAGACACTTTGTCACCTACCTTTAACTCTTCGTAGGTTACTCCTTTGACTTCGTTCTTGTGAAAAAACAAGTCTTTCTCTTCTCCTTCAACAGTAATGAACCCGAATCCTTTACCCTCAACAATGGTTTTAATTGTTCCTTCCATGTTTTTAAATTCAAATTAATTTAATAATGTTTTAAGGTTTACCCCGTTAAATAGTTGCGAAGCAAATTTAACAGGGTGAATCCTAAAGTTTAGTTTCCCAACAAACCCGACTAATTTTATAAGGCAACTATCTTATACTTATTATAATATCATATAAATAGCTTCTTGTCAACCATTTATAAAAACTATTTATTATTATTCTAAAGATTTTATAATTCTTTCTTTTTCTTGTTCAATCAATTTACCGTCATATTCTCCGCTGTGAGCCGATGTGCCCTGATATGAAGATTTTTTCTGGTCCAAATGCAAATTAAAAGAAATATTATCTTTTTCTTGTTTTATATAAAGATGAAACCTTGGATACCCGTTTCCGCTAAGAACCCTTACGCAGTTAAACTCCTCCCCTTCAACCCCTCTGGGCGCATATCCCAATCTTCTTGTCAGAGATAATATGTTCTCGTTTTTTTTAACACTAAATCTCATATTTTATATATTTGATGTTCGGTCTATAAAAAATTTTAATATCCAATAGCCCACCAAATACAATAATCCGCCTATAATTAGCCACTTTAAAATCGCTCTTCCTATTTCAGTCAGAAACAAAAATCCTGCGACAATTATTATTAAAATTATATAAACCCACATTTTTAATTTTTATTTTCGTAGTATTTAAAGAGCGCCTGAATGCCGGCCAAATTCTGTTCCCACTCAATAGTCTCGTGGGTCTTAAGCTCCACGCTAATCGCCGGAATACCGATGGAAGCGAGCCAGTCACTGGCGTCGCCCGTAACCTCGTATTGGTCAAACGTTTCGTAAGCCGGATATCCCGAAACTTTTGAATAAGTATTCATTATGTCGCGTGTTTCCTGAAGAATATCAGCTTCGCAATATGATGCATACACTCCGTTGGACTTGCTGTGCCAAAAAATAACAGCTGTCGGATTATTTTCTAAAACAAATTTCCTGATAGCCATGCTTTCCGGTTCTGAAAACGGCCTGCTTCCGCAACTAACCTCTTTTGTTCCCCACAAACCCTTTGGCTTCCATTTGCAGTCAAAATTACGGTTGAGGTCAACCGCATGAGCATTGAGTCTTCCGGCTCCGTTGGATCCGGCCGGAACATCAGCAACAGTAAAACGGCCTTCCTTGCCTATTATTTTAAATACTCCGTCGGGATTCAGCGACGGAATAACCGTTATGCTCAAATTTTCAGGGATAAATTCCAAGTTTGCTTTAAGATAATCCATAAATTCATATGCAAGAATCACGCTGTTCCACTCATAGCCCCCGTGTATGCCGCCGACAAAAATAAGTTGTGTTTTCCCTTTTCCAAATTTATAAGACTCAATCTCACGGCCCTCAACAGACAAGCCCAGCACTTTGCGTTCCGGGCTCTCAACTTTCAATTCAAGAGGCGTCGTGATGATGGAAACTGATTCCGGAACATTATTTTTTTGCAAGGCAAAAAACGCAAATAAACCCGCGCCAAGCGCGACAACACAAAAAACAGCTATTATGAACTTCTTAGAAAAAAGAGATTTCATTATTTAGCGTAATGCTCTAAGGTCGCTTTTATACCGGCCAAATTTTTGGACCATTCAATGCCTTCGTGCGTAGACAGAAGCACGCTTATTGCCGGAATTTTATTTTTGGCAAACCAGTTTATCATATCTCCGGACAATTCATAGAAAGTAAAATCTTCGTAGGCCGGATAACCGGAAGCTTCTGCGTAAATATTAGCAATCGCTTGCGTTTCAGGCAGAATTTCATCGTTATTACAGTTTGATGAAAACACTCCCCCTGCAGCGCTATCCCATGAAATAACCGCTATTGGTTTATGTTTTTGAACATAATCCCTAATAGCCGCGCTTTCGGGTTCTGAAAACGGCTTACTTCCTCCACTCACATTAGTGCTCTGCCAAACGCCAATTGCCTTCCATTCGCAGTCAAAGTTTCTATTTATATCCACTTTGTTAGCATTAAAACGGCCTGATACCTTTACCTCTTGCGAAACTGAAACATCGGACTGGCTAAAACGGCCTGCAGCACCAACAACCTTTTTCAAACCATCAGGATTGAGCACAGGAATAACCGTTACCTTAATATTGCCGGGTATTAAAGTCGGATTTGCTTTCAAATAATCCATTATTTGGTAAGTAAGAAGTACCGTGTTCCATGAGTATCCGCCGTGTATGCCTCCGACAAAAAGAATTTCCTTTTCTCCGCTTCCGTAATGATAAGCTTTAATATCAAGCCCTTGAACTGATTTTCCAGTGATCGTTTCGGTTTTATTTTCCTGTTCTTGCGTTGATGTTTCCTGAACCGGCTTTGCCTCTTGTTTCTCAACTGTGCCGGTTGGCACAACCTGATTTTGATTCAAAGCTGCATTTTTACGCGGAAGGTATACTAAAAAATATAAAGCAATGCCAATGATGGCTATGACCACTAATACGATGAAGATTTTTTTCATAGTTTTTATTAATTATTAATAATAATTAATTTATCATAACATAAAATCGATTATTTATGTATAAAGATAATTTTTTACTAAAAAAGCTCGCAAAGAGAAAAGTGTTGACAAGCCAATAAATTATTATAAAATAATATAAGGAGGTAAAGAAAATTTTTCCTATTTTTTTAATCAAGGAAAAAATTCCTTTACCCCCCTTTCCTCCCCTTTGCACATTTAAATATGTACTCAATAATACTATAACTTGAGCAGAAAATAATACTGCTCATTTCTTTTTTACAACCGAATCAAGAAGACCTTGAGGTTGGTGATTTATATTATACAATTAAAGTTTTTTATCTTCTAATCGCCTCATTAATCTTAACTCTGGTCTTGGGACCAACCAGTCCTGCTCCGGGCGAAACTTGAGAAGTGATGATTTGATTTTTAATTTGAAAATTAATTACAGCTTGACGGGTAACAGGACCGAAGTAACCAGTTGTGGAAATATTTACGCCTTGAGATTTAAGAAAAATTTGAAGGTATTTTACGTCTTGGTTGGTTAAACCTTGATAAAGAGGTTTTTCAAATCTGAAGTTCAAGGGTATTTCAGTAATGGCAATGCTTGTTGTTCCTGAACCTTTCATTTGGGCTAATAAGGCTTGGAGTTTAGCAATCAAGGCTATGAGTTCCGCAATCTTGGCTTTAATTTCGGCGTTGGTCATATTAGCGGGAACTGTTGAAGTTGATGAAATGGGTTGGGATGAAGAAGTATATCCTGAATCGCCGCCGCCGCCACCGCCACCTCCGCCGCCTCCACCTCCGCCGCAGCTGCCGCAATCCTGAAAACAGGTTGAACAAGTTTCGCTGCCATTGCATGAACTATCGCCACAATAAGGCGCTGGTGTTTGAACAGTAAGGTTCAACGTTTTTTCATCAGAACAGCAATTGCTTTGAGTGCCAGGAGAAGATTTACATTTGGTAGTGTAATTACCACCTGTTTGGCCCAAACAATTGAAAATAACATTATTACCTAACCAGTTAGAGTAAGTACATTGAGTGGTGCCTACATAAGCATTGATACAGTCATAACCTAGAGCATTAGCTGAACAGGTAATAGTGAAGGATTGGTTTTGTTGAAGAGAAGAAGGATTGATAGTTGGTGTTCCCAAACCACAAACAGTACAAGGTTGAGAAGAATCATTAACCGTAATAGTAATACATTCCGAATCGGTCAGGCTGCCATCAGATACTTGGAAACACACATTAGGATAGCTTCCTGATTGAGTGTATGTGGGTGTCCAAGAAAAAACGTGAGTGGCTTGATTGAAGGTTGCTCCGATGGGAAGATTGGAAGCTGAATATGTCAGAGTGTCTCCGTTAGGATCTGAAGCTGTAATCGTGAATTGAAGAAGTGAACCTTCATTCACTGATTTGTTACCTATGGAGCCTAGAACTGGCGGTTGGTTAGAAAATGAAGTATTGAAAATTTCTTTTGCTATATTATAGACTTGAACAAATTTAGAAATATTTTCTATATCGCTTTGAAACTGCCAGTTGCCTGTAACCGGAGCACCGTTAACAGTAAGCTGAATATTCCTAAGATATAAACCGACGCCAAAACATGACACTGATTGTTTGTCGTAAAGTCTAATAGTTATTGTTGCTTGATTTCCGGAAAGATAAGGCTTAATGTCTCTGGTAATGGTATCTATGTTGGTGCCGTCTTGAGCGATATCAGTATCCCAGAGAACCTGATTATTAACAACTAACTGCTTAAAGTGATAGCCGGTAGTATTACTGATGCTTTTATCGTCTTTAGCTTCGAAAGAAATGCTTGCGCTATTTATATTTGAAGGAAGAGTAATATTCTGGGTTATTTCTTGATACCAACCCACATAAGTTCCTAAACAACTGGGACTATTTAGTTTGTACTGAAATGATGAATTGTCATTTTGGGGCTGTTGAAATATCGTGGCTTGGTGAAAATAGTCAAGGTCGTAAACCCAAAGAGGAAGATTGTAGAGTGCTATTCCATCTGAGTTTTGCGTTGCCGTGTTTATCATGCTAATTGTAAAATTTTTTTCGTAAGGAATCTCTGCTTCTTTCATTGGGTATATACCGGTAATAAACAATGATGGCGATATCTTGGTATTGGCTTGATTCAGGTATCCCTGCAGTTCTTGCAAACTCGGTGAACCCGTATAAGATTGCCAATACCACATAAATGTGTTTTCTATTATTTTTTTCCATTCCGGCTGGTCAAAAAAAGACAGTTCGCTATGAAAGTAAAAAGTTGGAATTAACTTAAGATTCGGATTAACTCTCTTACCTGCCTGGACAATCTTTTTAACATAGGCCAAATTGAATTGTGTAGAAAGAGGATGCATATCATCTACTGTCCAAGCTTCCAGATTCGGATATTGCATAGAAAGCGCAGCAAAATGTTCTGCCCAAGCCTCATAATCGCCTCCGTAAAGATAACATTGAGTTCCATAATAATCATCGCAGTTATGTGGAAGCATAGCCCATACTTTTATTCCGCTTCCCTGGGTTTGACTCAAAAAATTTATAAATCTATTATAACTTGTTTGACTGGCTAGCTTTTGAAAAACGAGAGTATTTGCTCCTAAATCATTTATTGCTTGCACTGTTTTTTGTGCGTTTACATTTCCATCTCTTGCGTTTTCATTAAAGGTATCTGTCCACATTACTTTTGGCATTTCTTGCCATTCCTGTTTCTGCACAATTTTAATAACAACTGTTCTAACAATCGGTTCGCCGAATGGCGGACTAAAAGTTAGTTGCACATTGTAATTCCCAGGCGTTGAATAATTCATGGTTGCGGTTAAACCATTCCAGGAAATATGCGTGGGGTCGTTACTGATCGCGGTTATTCCGCCCGGATTTTGTATATACAACGAATAATCCCATTCAAAAGGTTGCCCGGCAAATCCTCCGGCGTTTAATGAGCCTGTAATATCGTGAGCAAAGTCAACATTCAATGTTCTTGTTTCGGTTGAGCCCTGTTCTCCATTTTTATTAATAGCTTTTGCAGAATAGGAATAAGTACCCTCTATAATATTTGTTATTTTGTCATAGAAATTCCATTGGTTAGTAGAAAGTTTACTTAAAACGCCTTGATGAAGTAATTTAATCTCTGTCCCGGAAAGAACTCGATTATAAATACGAACTTCATCTATTGAACCGTTAAAATAATAGGTTCCGCTGGGACTTTCAGCGCCGATTACTAATGGACTATTATTAATTGCTATAGGACCGGCAGGATTAGGAGTTGCGCTTCCCGCTTCCTCGCCATTAATGTAGTACTTAATTATGCTGCCATCGTAGGTAACTGCAACATGAGCCCATTCTCCCTGGTTGAAACCGCTGGATGACCATGCCGGTTGTTGAGCAACGCCGCCAAAATTCGCAGCCAGTTCTATATTACCTCCTGACATAATTCTCAAAGCATAGGCAGTGGTTCTCGATTTACCTAATATTCTGGCGTATCCGGACAAGTTTTCGTATTTAACCCAAGCTTCGATCGTAATCGCATTGGTAATGTTAAAACTTGCGCTGGTCCCACAGCTCACGAAATCATTAACGCCGTCGAAATATAATCCATTCACATGTTTTCCTGTTGTAATGCTCGGGCACTGCTGGCCTGAACAAGTTCCGTTATTGTTATAAGAAGAAACATCTGCGAAAAAAGAAGAATTTTCTCCTATAGCAGAATTATTATCGAAATTCATTACAAGAATTAAAGAATTATCATAAACATAATAATCTTGCGAGTTCCAGCTAAATTTAAAAGAATTAAGACTTGTTTCAGCTAATGAAGCATTAATTTCTGTCCAATTAACTGCTATGGTCGTTCCATCAGGATTGGTAGGTGGAACAAAATTTATAGAAGGAGCCGCAATTGCTACATTGCTTAATCCTATTAAAAATATAATTACTAACAGAATTAAAAAATTATTTTTTTTTATATATTTATTTAAAATCAATATACTTCCCTGCTTCTTCCAAGAAATCTTTTATTAATTTTTTAGCGCAATTTAAGCAATAATATCTTTTGGCAAGATACCTTCCAAAAACATAATCTTCTACTGCTCTTATTCCTCCTTTTTCAATTACTTTTTTACAACCGAAGCAGGAAGACCTTGCGCTTGGCGCTTTTTCAAAATCTCTTATCATATATTTATTTTTTGCTTATTTCTTTACTTTATACATTCCGGCGTGACCGGGAATTATCCAGTCAGCTATTTTTAATATTTTTTCTCTGCTTTTCTTTAGTTCTTCTTTATTGCTAGCATAAACATCATCTTCGGGTAAATTTTCTTTCCAGAAAACATCGCCGCAAATAGCAATTATTCCTTTTTCTGTCTTAACTAAAAGAGTTATGCTGTCGTAATTATGACCGGGAGTTTTAATAATTTTAATATCCTTAGTAAATTGTTCTTTCCATTCTTTGCATATATTTTTATCCCATAAACCCCAATATTCTAAAGTTTTAGCTTCGGGAAACATTCCTATATTTCTATAGTGGTCAATATGCGAATGAGTAATGCAAACAATATTAACATCATTAATATTTAATCCTTCTTTATTAAGTTTATCAATTAATACTTTTTGGCTTTCTAATACTCCGGGATCAACAACCATAACAATGTCTCCGTTTCTAACCAATGTAGTTGTCGCGCATGTTTTTTCTTCTCCACCTGAAGCCGCTGAGTCAGCTGTTGTATAACCTTCAATTAAAACTTTTACTTCTGTCATGTTTTTATATTTTATAATTTTATATTCTTTTATTCTATCAAAAAATCACCCCTTTGGCGATTAAATAAAAAAAGTGTCTTTTCAAGACACTTCTGTTCTTACTATGGAGCCCCCTTCATAGTAAACTATTAATCTCTTTTCGGTTAATTTTAAAGGATAGAAATAGCCATACCAATCAAAACTATTTACATCTCTTTCTGCATATCTGTAAACATTAATAGAATCTATGCTTTCGTTGTTGACGAAAATCAGAGTCATGACCTGAAATCCTTTTGATTCTCCGTCCCATGGATCTAGGGATACTTTATGCAGTTCAATTTCTGCAACCTTCCCCTCTATTTTTCCGGTTTTTACCGTTAAGGGAAATGGACCATCTGGGTGTTTTAAGGCATAATCCTTTTGACTATCTGATGCTCCGAAAATAGTTATACAGCCCTCTAGCCATAATAGAGCTAAACATATGACTGTAATTATTATTGCTGCGTTTCTGTTAAATTTTATTTTTTTATCCATTTTTCTTTCTCTCCATATTAAATTTTCAATGTTTAAATTATAGTAAATAATTCATTATTTGTCAAATAAAAAAGAGGCTTTATAATTTTAGCCTCGTTTGAAAATTCTATCAAAAGCTGAGATAGCCTCCGGCATTCTTTGGTCAAACCTTTCTACGACATATTGTAAGATATTTTTCGCTTGCTCTTGGTTCCTACTGCCGAATATGCTCATTATTGAAGCAAGATATTCTTCCCCTGCCAAACTTACTGTTTCCGTGAATACGTCGGAGAAAATTTCTTCTTCTAAGATTTTCTCTAAAAGACGAGAAGATACCGCGTCTTTTATGGAATTTTCTCCCTTTTTGTAACAAAGAGCTATCTCCTTCTTGTTGCCGGGGCGATCTTCTGAGGTAAATATTCTGGGTATTTTTATTGTTTCTTGGTATTTCCCAGCAATTTTTATATCTATATCTATTTCATCTATCACTTCAAACCCTCCGAATAAAATACTATTTTAAAAAAGACGTTTTGTCAAACCAAAAAGCTCTGTCTTTTGAGAGTAAGAGCTTCTGGTTGCCGCGAAACAGAACATTAGTCCTATTCTGCTGCATTTTTATTATACTGCGTCCGTCCGAAGCTCGCAAGCGAAGGAGGACTGCGTCCGTCCGAAGCTCTCAAGTTGAGTCGAAACGAAATCCCGACCAAGTCGGGGTTGAGTCCCGATTTGTCAGGACGAAATCCCGATTTATCGGGAAGCAGGAGGACCAAAAAAACCGCCGTTCAGGCGATTTTTTGATGGAAGTTTGAAAAATAAAAAAGCGAGTATTTTACCCACGCTTTTTGAAGATATTGCGAACTGGCACCGATATTATTAATAACATCATCGAAAATCCGATTATAACAAAAATAATATCCGTCTTATTTATTATTGTATAAGCTATCAAGAATATAAAATAACTTACACCAAATAATAATAAAACAGCCGAGCTGAATTTAAACAAATCTTTAATCATTTTTCTCAATCACTCCTTTTAAAATTGTATGGAACTAAAATCTATATTAATAATATTAATCTCCTTGTCAAGCCAAAAAACCCTGCCTCCCGGCAGGCAGGCGCTCAAGTTGGCGATTTTTAAAATATTAGCTTCTTATTCATAGATTGGATGAATAAAATAAAAGTCCCCGCTTAAACAGGGACTTTTTCGCTCTTAAATTTATTCTTTTTTAATCTACATTCTCTCTTCTCGTTTTTTTAGTAATCAAGTTGAATAATATTTTACCCAAGCGGTAAAAAAATGCAACAACTGTTCCTACGATAATAATATATGTTGCAATCTGAATAGCTCTGAAAAATATCTCAATTGAACCACCGATTAAGTCTTTCAATATATCTAAGGTATTTTCCAAAGCGTTTCTTAATCGGTCCTTGAATTGATCTAAAACGTTTTCTGGCCAAATAGTAGGAGATTTTTTCTCCTTAAGATTAATATTGAGGGTGGCATATTCTCCCTGCCTTTCTTTAGAAGAAACCATGCGTTGATATGTCTTTTCTCTTTCTTTTAACGATAATTCTTTGTCAGTTAATTGCATTAATAAATCTATTTTATCCTTTCCTATGTTCATTCCATTTATCTCATATCTTATTTTTTCGTAGTCAGATAAGCTCTGGTTCAAAATTTGAAGCTCATCCAATTCTCTGCCAATCGAAATTCGGTAGTCATTTATATTGTAAGATTCTACATCAAATCCTTTTTTTAATTTTTCAACTAAATCAGTAAAGCTTTCCAAGGGAACTCTTAAAGTCAAATTAAGCTGGACATATAAATTAGTGATTGATTTATTGCTTCTTTCTGCATATCCTTGGTAACTTTTTGCCATGGATTCTATTTTGTTAAAATCTTCCTCTGCGTTTTTAGATTTTATTGTCATCAACCCCTCTTTAACCTCTATTTCGTATCCGGAAGCAGATTCCATTGAAGAAGGGGTATTTTTTGCGGTCCCCAAATAATCAGCATATCCGGTTTCTTCTACTGCTATTCTGCTTTTTGACCTAGAACTACCCAAAGAAACAAGCATTATAGAAGCCAGAAAACCAATTACAATTATTCCCGCAACTACCAAAGTAACTAATTTATGATTTTTTATCCAATCTTTTAATGTTATTAATGTCATTGAAATAATAAAATTAATTTTTTAATCGACCTTTAAGAATCTAATTATAAACTTTATAATATCTAAAAAATTATTTTGGATAATTTTAAATTATTTTATGTTTGATAATATAATCTTTCACAATTTCAAATATTTTTTCGTGCCCTTCTGAGTTCGGATGAAGGCCATCGTATAGCAATTCAGAATAATTCATTTTTATCATTTCTTCAAAAATTTCAATAAAATAAACTTTGTTCTCTTGGCAAAAAGATCTTAGAGAATCATTAAATTTCTTAACGTATTCGTTTTTATAGAATTTATCTTCGTTCCAGGGAATCGGAGTTGTTCTTTTTTCATCAACGGGGGTTAATCCGACAAACAAAATTTTATCAGAAAATTTTCGAGCACTGTTCAATAATTCATCTAGATTTTTAATATACTCCTCAAGCGGGACTCTCTGGCTATTTTGACTAAGAACGAACTGGGAATCGTTTACTCCGATTCCAAAAATGATAATCGTTTCTTCTTTAAATTCATCTAATCTTTTTTTTGTCTCAAACTCAAATCTTTGTAATAAATCTCTGGTATTATTTCCCGAAACACCAAGATTATAAACAATATATTCAACATCAGGATTAGATAAATTTTTTTCATCTAAATAACTCCTGAGTCTCTGAACCCATCCCCCGCTTTTTTCGTCTAATATTCCATTAACGATACTGTCTCCAAAAATAAAAATTTTAGCCATATTATTTTATTATATCACTTCGACGGACTCAGCGTAAACAAAAAAACCGCTTTTTAGGCGATAAAAAAAGATGAGCCCCTTAAATAATTTAATATTTTTTGGGGCGATATTATATTGCAGCGTTAAAAGTATGCCTTGTTCTCTATTGTGCATTCGGACAATAGAGTATTGAGAAATACTAAAGGACTACTAGAATAATAGCATATCTATAAAGTTTGTCAATAGCTAACCAAAAAACCGCCTCCCTGTCCTGAGTACCCCCGAAGGATTAGCGATTTTTTCTTAGTGAAAATGTTAGATCTTATTTTTAATTATTCCTTTGCAATTTTCACTGCCGCAATTACACTTCATATTTAAACCAGGAACATTGTCTTTTGAATAATCTGTGGTTATTTCTTCACCTTTTTTAATGTCTTTAATCGCAACATCGCATTTATTAATAGGATTAGTATTGGGACTGCAAGAATGATTTACATACCTTTCCGGCGATGGAAATAATAAATATTCTCCATTTTCTTTTGAAGTATAGTGTTTTTCTTTTTCTGATAAATTATTAAACTCTTCTTCGGTTAAGTTCTTTAGATGATATTTAATAACAACTTCACCTTTTTTAAAGTTTCTATTAGCAAAAACTCCTTTCTTATGTATTTTAGATTTTTTAACGACTACATCTTCCATTTTAGTAATCCGCCGAAAAATTTATGAGTAAAAACTATTTTTTAATAGTTGGCATTTGATAAAGCGAGGTTTTGCCGGTTAAAATCTTGAAAATATTTTCAATGAAATCTCCTCCGGCATAACCAATAATTATAGCTATAGCTGGAGTGATAGTTGGCAGTCCCAAAAATTTAATGCCTAAATCCTGGGTTACCCAGGCAGCCATTAATCCCACGGCGCCGGAAATTGCCACCATAGATGAAAAATAGCCTTTCTTAAACGCAATATCTTTATAAGAACTGCGATATTTGATATACCCTACCAAACCTCGCATTATCCCGCCGACAAACCCGGCTAAAAGTATATAAATTAAACTTGGCATAATTTAAATTTTTTTTGTTTAATTATAATTTTTTCGACTTAATTTATTATACTTTGTCCGTCCGTAGCTCTCAAGTTGAATCCCAACCGCTTTGGGATGAAATCCCGATTTATCGGGAAGCGAGGGAGGACCACTTCGAAAAGCCGTTAGGTAGTGAGTTAATAATCGAACTACTCAGCGTAAACGCTTCGGCCGGCTCAGCGCAAACAAAAAACCGCCCGCTTGGCGATTAAAAAAAAGAGGAAATATGTTTTAATTTTTTTATCAAATTTTTTATAAATTAAATATATTTCCTCGTGTAGGTTTTCTACCTGCTCGTCCAGTTTTTTAATTGTTGGATAAACCTTATCTGTTGCTTGTTTTATCGCTTTTCCTTTTTCTGTTAATCGGCACATCATATTTTTATAGTGGCTTCTAGAAAGTACGTCGTTGTCATTATTTTTATATTTTACTTTTACCAAGCCTAAACGTTCAAAGTTTATTATGGAAGTAAAATATATATGAGTGCTCGATACCAAGCTCATACCATCTGCGTTTATCCTTTCCACAATTTCATAAATGGAGAGAGGTTTTTCTTCGATTTTGCTAAAACATCTTATTTGCGCTTTGTTAAAGACCACCATACTTAATTCACCTTTATAAATTATATACTAATTATATAATTTGTCAATAGTTACCAAAAAACCGCCGGAATTCATTGTAATATTAATTGACAAAAAATTGGTAAATATTATACTTTGATGCTGGAGGTGTGTAAATGCCTATAGACCAGAAAAAGTTAGATAGTTTGATTGAAGTTGTAAGAAACAAAATATTCGAAGGAACCGAGAATTACGATGAGATTATTAGCGTTCTTCCGGAATATAATAATGAATTAGCTGCTGCAAATCCCATTGCCGATTTAAATCGAAAAATAACGATCCGGCACATTGAAATGCAGAAAAAAATCTATGACAGAGTTTTTAATTCTTTCTATAAAGAACTAAGTAGGATTGCGCAAATAAAGCTCAATGACACGGAAATTGAAGAATTAATTAATCACTTTTCCACGCTTGATCTCAAAAAATTAAATCAAATGCCAGAATCTTTATGGCCGGAACCGCCGGAAATTGTCAAAAAATGGTATGTAATGGGCAAAGTGGCAATGCGGAATATTACACACATAGCAATCCAAATCGAGCAGGAAGAAAGAAATACTTTTCAATCCGATATCAATCAAATTAAAGAACAAGCGGGCGTAAAACACAAAGACGACTTCCTATATGGATAAAAAAATAATATCGCCGATGAAGATAAATTTCTGAGGCGATTTTTTATTTTACGCGTCGATTTTTAACTTCAGGTCGAAGATACTGAGCCCGTCGAAGTACTAAGTTTTAAGAAAAAATAACAATAAAGGATAAAATGACTAAATGAAGCGTTTGATCAACTCCGATTAATACAATATTCCAAAATGGCTCTAAGTCCCCTTCTTTTTTAAACCCTTTGAATTTTTCTAAAATCCAAACCTCAAAATTTCTTTTATCAAAGATAAAATGACTAATGAAAATTAATAACAACCATAAAAAATTAATTTTGTATAACGAAAATACGGGAATAAACCCCACCGTATAAACGGCACAATGGAAGAATAAAGCAAAAATATTTTTTGATTTGTTCATTGCCTCCCATTTCCATTGAAAAATCCAATCCATTACGAAATGGGTTATAAAAAACGCTTCAAAAAGAGTTAATTGATGCATATTTTTAAAATCGAGCTAAATTCCTGCCCTTAGTTATTTTTTATAATTTAATTTCACGTTCGCTTTTAAGCAGCCAATTAACCACAAAATAAATAGAAATTATAATAATTGTAAATAAAGCAATCTTATTAAAATTAGAAATTTGACTTGTAATAATCGTTGTTATTAACTGCATATATCCAATAAAAAATAAGGCAACAGAAAGAATTAAATTTCTCTTGCTGTATTCTTCTGAGCTTTTACTTGAATTGTTAAGTGCCACTATTAATCTTCTAATAAGTTCTGCGTAAGCAATATCTTTGTAACCACGTTCAGCCTTATTAACTAATTCAGAATCTGATATTTTTTTTATTTCTTCTGACATAAATTTTAGTTATTTTAAAAATTTCCTAAGGTCTTCAAAAAAAGACTTCCCCCATAAATACTTATCTTTTTCTCTCAAATTTTTACCCGACTGTTTTTTCACTTTAGGTAGAAATTCTGAAAAATACTTTTCAATTTGATTTTTTCTACCGGAAAAATCTTTTATGCCAAACTGATTTCTAACTCTTACATCATAAATTGTAAAATTTTTAGGATACAAAACCGTTAATAAAGCTGAAGCCATGGGAAGACCAAATTCCCAATCTTCTAATAAAATTCTTAATTTTTCTTTATTGCTCGATGCTTTAAAAATTTGACTAGTTAATTTTTTAATACTTTTATTTAAATTTTCTCCTTTTTTAAAAATTTTATCTTTTATTTTGCTTTTTGCTCTATTTGCTTTCCAAATAACGATACAGAAAAATTCTTCTGGCGTTAAATAGCCATGTTTTTTAAAATTATTTTTTACCTCTCCGAATAAATAATTTTCTAAATCATAATACTTTTTATAGTCCATATTTATTATTAATTTCGGTTTATTTTTCTTTATTTTTTTGCTTTTTTGTGCTATAATATATCTAATTAAAATGCTCATATTTTCTAATAAATCATTTACTGAAACCGTTTCAAAATTTGTTTTATTTTTACAAATCGTTGTTTTGGTATTGACAATAATGGTCTCCATAGATAGAATTCCAGTAGGAATTCTATCTATGGAGTAAATATTATAAGATTAAGTTGAGTATTTCAGACCCAAACACCGCTTTTTTATTTACAAAGATACTTGGGGATAAATCTTGATTGACATAATGTTTTGTGTTATATTGAAATTGGTGCTTGGAGGGCCTTGGCCCTGTCACGGCTATATCCAAGCTGTACCCAAGTACCACTAAAGAATACCGAAAAAAACGGTATTTTTTAGTTTAGTCAATTTCTGGATCGCCACCATGTAAAATTCTCTTGCTTGTCATTTTGTCAATTCCCCAAAAAGGAATAATACTCCAAAAATGTTTTTCTCCTCCCAAAACTTCTTTAATAATAACTTTTATTCTTATGTTTTCTATAACTGCGATAAATTCATAATATATTACGTCTTTCAAGACTTGTTCCCATCTGCTGTTTGTTTTTTGTGATTCAAACCTTTTTATGCGCCAGATTCCTTGTAAAGTATGAGATAATTTTAAAACTTCTGGAGCAAAACGAATAAGTTTCAGTCTTGAATATTGATCTTTTCTTGGCCTAGCTTGTCTATCCGAAATAAATTTTAAATGTTTTAATCCCTTTACATTAAAAGCGATTTTTTCTTTTAAATAAGGACAATAAATATCATTGATTGTGCCATAAAATTCTTCGGCTTCACTTTTTATTTTTTGAAAATCGTCTTCGTTTTTGAAATTAAATTTTCCCATATTAAATTTTTTAATTTCCAAACAGATTTTACTTGTTAATTATTTTTTTCAATAATTTTTATATCTTGCATATTTTTCTTTCCTTCACCATACCGCTATTTTAAAGATTTTTCAAACTAAAAACCGCCCCTTAAGCGATTTCAGATTTCTCCACTGACGCGTTTCGCTCGCTAACTCTTTTCAATATTTTTAATTAATATCTGTAAACAACTATGTAAAACAACGAAATACCTTTTCATGTCTAATTTAAAGGGCTTGCCTATAGGAACAGGCGTCTTCAGTAAATTTCTCATTTCGTTCCTAAATTTTACATTAGTTTTACTCCCTGAGTGCAGTATTAAGTTCCTAATAGAATTAAGTGCTTTAAAGCGAAGCAAGTCTTTTCTGTTCTTAAATATAATTATGCCAAAGCGCTGATTAAGGAAACTTGTCCATGTTTCGATGTCGTATGATTTTTCAATAGCAAAAGAGTCTATAAAATATTCCTTGACTTCTTTGACGGTTTTAAAGTCTTTAATATCTTCGAATTTTGCTATTTTATCTGATTGAAAGGAGTGAGTATGTCTTCTGAAAAGATCTTTTAAAAACTCAAACATGAAACACTCGAAGTTTGCAAAAAGCGCTACAAAGCCTAATTCGTGTAGTTTAGCGATTTGCTTGTCGGTAATTTCTAAAAATTTCTGAAATTTTTCATATCCAGGCTTCTCTTTTGCCTTAGTAACTTTCAAGAATTCTTTAGTTGCAATAACCTGCGTTTCAAGAGCATGTATAAGTGTACGAGTTTCCTTAAGCTCATTTTTGAAATTAACTAAAGATTTAAGATTTTTAATTTTTTCCTTAGCTTCTTTTTGCATAATTTTCCCTTACTTTACCGCTATTTTGAAAATTTTTCAAACCCCGCTTGGCGGGGTAAATAAAAAAAGCCCGTTCATTGAATATACGAACGGACAATATATTATTTTTCTTTTAAGGCTTCCAAAGAATTTCTTTTTCGTCTGTAACCCAAATCCCATATTTAATATTAGGATGCGGTTTTCTTTCTAATCTTGGCTGTTCAATTCGTTTTTCGGCAATCATTTTTCTGATTGCTTCTTCGGCTTTTTCCGGAAACTCGCTCCAGATACTTCTTTTATACAGGTCAATTGCTCCGTTCCAATCTTCTTCATCTTTGCATGCTGTTCCGCCGATAATCTTTGATACATCTTCAATTTTTACATTGCCCATGCAAATATCTGCTACGCAACGGCTAACGCTCAATCCAATCTTTTTTGTACGTCTTTTCATTTCTTCGTCTGCTTTTCTTTGTTCTTCTTGTATCAGATCATAGCCTTCCGACGTAAGAATAATATTCCCGGATCTAAAGCGAATAAGTCCTTTTTCGTGTAATTCCTGTATTGTATTTTTTATTTCTTCTTTAAGCTTTGACTGAATAAATAGAGCGAGAATTTCATCGATTAACATCCCTTTTTCTAATTGATCTGCTCTGCCCATATCAAATAATATCTTTGCTCCCATTGCGGGATTTTTAATTTTTAAACTTTCCACTTTTTCAACCTCCTTCATCTTTTTACTCCAACTCATCGATTTGTCAATAAAAAAGAGTCTGAATATTCAGACTCCTCTGGGACGGATGTTTTCTTCAAAAACCATGATTTGTGCTGCGGTGCTTTGATGCTCTTCATATCCTCGTTGCTCGGGAAACATACGATACAAATTCATATCGTGAGAAATTAATTTTTCTTCGTGGTCAGTTACAACGGTATAAGTGTAAAGATGATTTTTCATAAAATCTATTCTTAGTATTATTCCTTTTGCCCATATCATTTCTTCATTTAGTCCCCGGCGCAAAAATTCCACTTTTTCTTTAGGCGAAAACTTGGTAGCCGGCCTTCCTTGGGCTTCGTGTTTTTCAATCTCTTCTTTATTGTCGGATTGTAAACCACACACCTCGCATTCATATTTAATTTTCATGAGCTAACCCTCCTAAAAAAAGCCTATCATAAAAAATTCATTTGTCAAAAAAACCGCTTCTCTAAGTAGTTTTTCAAATAAAAAACAGGTGCAAAAAATTTATCTTTTGACCTGTTATTTTTAATATCTCGTAGCTATATGGATTTAACGGGAATTTCCTCTCCAGGAAAATCAATGCTTTTCATCTTTCCATCTTCGTGTAGTCTGTTTAAATAATCAACGCGAGTAGCTGCTTCAATTAAAGCAACTCCCAATCCCCGGAGATCTCCACCGCAAAGCCCGCAACCCGGATGCGGAAGATAAGCCACAAATCCGCTATGATACGACTGAATGCTGACCGTATGCTTTCCTTTGGTAAACTTTACCGGATCTTTTTCTACCCTTTTTGTTATTGGGTTAAGTACCATTTTTATATCCTCCTTGGGAAAGAACTATTTTCCCTCTTTTGTAAATTTATACTTTGATAGAAAAAAGTCAATAATAAAATTTTTCAAATAAAAAAGAGGCGTGTTCGCCTCAATGATTAAAAATTGTTTCCTCTTCCCCATTCTTCTTTCCATTTACGCAAATAATCAAGCTCTTTTTTATCCCAATATGCTTTTCTAAAGCTATAAACATATATACCGTTTTTCAGAGGTATAACTATTGTTGGAAAATGCCCGATTTTAATAAACATTGTCATTCATTTCGCCTTTGTTATTTTTTTAATTTACTAATCTTATTCTATCAAAAATAACTCCCCATTCATAGATTGCCCGAATAAAAAAAGCACCTAATTGTCATTTGACTTTCGGTGCGTATATTATTTTTAAATAGATATCAGGATTGTTACTACGGATATAATGATGAGCGATATTCCTGTGATAAAAAGTGCTATGGTGGTTAAAATCTTTTTTTTCTTATTCAAACGCATGTATATTCCTGCTACCGTATAAATTATTCCTAGTACTAAGACAATTCCAATCACCGGCCAAATATATGCTTGTACCATTCTTGATTTCCTCCTTATCTAATGTTTATATTTTATAATAATTTTGTCAAACAAAAACACTAATTCCTCGTTCATAGATTGCCCGAATAAAAAAAGAGGTTTAAATTTTACCTCTATTTAATAATATAACCTTTTAAATAAAATTTATGTTTTTTTACTTTAAAATAATCTACGCAATTTTTTATTCCACCTTTACTAAGATTTTGGATTATTTCTTCGTCATGTCCTTTACTGCAACAATCGCAGTCCCAATCAAAATTCCCGCAACTGTCACATAAATCTTCTTCCATTTTTTAGCCTCCTTCATCTTTTTACCCTAAACTGATTATTTGTCAAATCCCGCTGAGCGAAAAAATAAAAAAGCGGTGATAATATTTTTATGCCACCGCATTTAGAAAATTATTTCAAAAAAATTATTTATAAAGGGAACGACACAAAATAAATCCTTCAAACATATTCTTTACTTGCGTAGCCAATTCATTTACTCTGCTTCCGGCTCCTGAACAATTAAAAGAAATTATGTCGTCGTCCCTTCTATAACCTTTTCTGTCTATAAACTTTTCCATTAACCATTCGAAAATAACTTTATTTTCTTCTTTGGTCAACTTAGGAATATAACATTTAACGGTAGAGCCGTAAATAGGTATATCCCATTTGACCCATCCTTCTTCCATAATTTACCTCCTCTATCTTTTTATCTTAAACAACTTATTTGTCAATAAAAATTTACCCGCTTAAAGTTGACTAAATAATATTTTTTTTATAGTATCAAATAGTTTAGTGGAGGGTTAAAAATTGATTGAAACTTGGTTTGGCCCATTAACGATTGAAATTTGGCGGTTAATAGTGCTTTTCTTTATAGCAGGAGTAGGAATAAATATTTTTATTGGCATTATCGCTGATAAATGTGGTGCAAAAGGAGAGGAAAAAATAAAGTCTAATTTCACTGTTCTTCATGTACTTGAAGTAATAATTTTAGCTCCTCTTTTAGAAGAACTTTTTTTCAGAGGTCCAATTTTCTGGTTTTTCAAGGGGCTTTCTCTAACTAGCTTACTAATGGTGCTATTTTGGAGCGGAATTATCTTTGGAGTGCCTCATGGAATAATAATAGACAAGAACAGATGGAAGATACTTCCCAATAGAATACGTATAATTAAAACAATAATTGTAACTGCATTTTTAGGTATTCTTTTGGGGATACTAGTAATTTTGACGAATTCTCTTCTTGCCGCAATGATATTGCATGCAATGCTGAACAGTTTCGCTGTTTTCGTAAGCTTTTTAATAATCTATACAAAAAAATCTTAAACTGGTTTCAAAACCAGTTTTTTATTTCCTAAAAAATTCAAATCCTTCGACGGACTCAGGACGAGCCTTTCGGCAAGCTCACTTCCGCCCAATCCCCTATTTTCTAAAATAAAAAAACCTGCAAAACTTTAAAAAAAGCTAAGCAGGTGGACATTTTTTAATTTTCTTGGGTATTCTCCTTGTGAATGCAAATCTTGTCGTACTTTTCCCGGCATATAATACTACCCTGTTCTATGTTTTTAGGTAGATGTTCGTTCCACACCCTAATGTAGATAACTTTCTCTGTAAAATCTATGTCTTCTGGTTTTTTATGCACAGGCCCTAAATTAAAAAGAGTGTATGATTTTAATCTTGCCATTGCAAGCACTGTATATGGCTTCCACAATTCTAGAGATTCAAACTCAAATGGTTTATTTTCGTATTCTTTTCGGGCGAATTCTTTTGCTGATTTTCTTGCAAAATAAAATCCTATCCCAGCGATCAAAAGAATAAGACCTCTTTCTGCCATATCCATTATTATAACTGTTAGATCGTTTGTTTCTGGTCTTTTCGGCATAAGCATTATTATGACAGCTGATATCAAAGCCACTCCAATTAAATATTTTATTAACGAACTATTTGATGGACTCATTTCCAAATACCTCCTTCCATAGCTTATAACAACTCACCAATTTGTCAAACCAAAAGCCGCTTTATTAAAAAGCGGCTAATTCTTTAGTAAAAAAGAAGCTCACAAAGTGAGCTAATTTATTTGAATCCATCCTTGAAACAGTAGTTGAAGAACCAATCATTAAAGCTCATCATTGAATCATTATAATCTGTTTCTTTCTTCCATTTTTCAAATACCTTGGGTTGTTCTGTTTTTAATTTATTAAGACATTCAGAAACAGATTCTTCATCTGAATATGTATATTTATATTTCTCATAGAACTCTACGACTTGCTGGAGTTTGTCTAAGTTGATAACGGTTATTGTCTTAGATGTATGACCAATTTCACATACTGAACATAAATTACCTTCTGCGTTTAATGGGAATAATGTACCACAGTAATCACATATATGATAGGTTTTTATATCATCTTTTATGAGTTGCATTTTCCACCTCCTCTAGTACCGAGTTACTAATATTTTCCATTCATTTCCTCTCGGGCTTTTAATCTTAGTAGAAAATTCTTTTACACCATCATCTTCACATGATTCTATGAACATTTCAGCTATTCCAACAAATTCTTCTTTTTTCATTTTTACCACTCGTCCTTTTCGTTCCCTTATTCAATTGTAAGGAACTAAACTTATCTTAATAATATTATCTTTACTGTCAAACCAAAAAATCGCTCTTTAGGCGATTTTGGGATGGGAAATTTCTGAAATAAAAAAGCTCGAAAACTATTAAAGTTTTGAGCATATTATAAATTTATTTATTTCTTGCTTTTTTCTTTTTGCCATTTTTCAGTCATCTGTTTTTGCCAGATTTTATCAGTTGCAAGGTCTTTTATGTCTTCATTCACATTTAAAAAGCATAATTTACCATTTAAATGATCTTCTTCGTGTTGAATAATTCTGGCCACAAAACCATTAAAAGTCGCTTCCTGTCTGGCTCCTTTTCTAGTTATAAAGTTTACCTTTATTGATTTGTAACGAGAAACCTGGCCTCTAATCCCTGGGATACTCAAACAACCTTCCCATCCTTTTTCTTTTTCTTCTGAAAGAACAGTAATTTCTGGATTTATTATCGCAATGGGACCAAATTCGGGCGCGTCCGGGTATCTTGGATTTGGATATGACCAAACAATGATAATCCTTAAGGACTGAAAAACTTGGGGAGCAGCTAATCCCACTCCATTATCGTGTTTCAGCGTAGCGATCATATCATCGATCAATTCCTGAATTTCAAGATCATTCACGTCTTTCACTGGCTTTGCTTTTCGGAACAATACTTCTTCTCCTAACTCAGCTATTTTTAATAATTTAACCATAATTTACCTCCTTTATTATTTTTACTCTGAATAACCGGTTTGTCAACCGCCGCTTAGCGGAGTAAATAAAAAAGAGTCTCAATTTAGACTCTTTAACGGGTAAGTGTGTTGAAAAAAATTTCATCATCTTCTGCTAGTCTTTCCATTGTCTTTATAACCTTTTCTCCTAACTGAGTATGATCCGGGATTTTTGTCTCATTGAATCTGTGGTAGACAAGTATTTGAACAAAATCCTGGACTTCAAATACACCATCTTTGCGTTGAGATATCACCACGAGACCTCTTTCGTCTGCAATTACTATGTTAGGTCCTTCAAAATAGGGATTACTCAGAGAAAGTCCATCATTTGGCTTCCTATTCGTTCCCGAACCGGAACCAATCAAAAGAGATTCTTGAAATACTGGCTCTAAGGCTTTTCTTACTTTTTCAAGTTGCGCACTTTTCAATTGCATTTTCTCCAACTTCTAAACCTCCTTTTAATTTTACCAGGAGAGAGGAGGATAATATGGAGGAAAAAAAGATTTTTCCTGCAAAACCTCTCTCTGGTAAAATATAATATATCTTTTATTATATTTTTCGTCAAGCTAAAAAACCGCTGATGAGGCGATTTTGGGATGGAGATTTAAAATAAAAAAAGGCAGATTTTTATTTTCTGCTTTTAACCTGATCTTTTTTATCAAGTATTTTTTTTATCTTGTTTACTGTTTTTTGATCCATTTCGGGTATGTTTGATAATAAGTCCTGTGTTATAGTTTCCAGTTTTTTAAGATCAGAGAACTGCTTGGCTACCCCTAGAATTTCTTCCATTATTTTCCACTCATTAGATAAAAGATCTTTTATCTCTTCATCGCTGTGTGTTTTTAACCAGTTTGCTACTATGTCAATTCTTGTGTTACTCATCAAACGCAATGTATTCTTTGATTTTATTAAATTAGATATTATTCCTTCAAGCCTGCATAGATCTTCTATGTCTCTCAATATTTCTTGATCATCTTTTTTCATTTTTAAAGACCTCCTTTAAATTCCGCCAGAGAGGAGGGGGATATAAATAACGAAGGCAAACAACTATCTCCTTAAAAACCTCTCCCTGGCAAAATATAATTTATCGTAAATTGTTTCTTCTGTCAAATTAAAATCCCGATGCAATCGGGATGGGATGGAAATTTCGACGGAATTCAAAAAAGTTTAGTATAACTTTCTGAAAATATTTATTTGTAAACTGAATTAAATAATATAACAAAGAACGGACTAAGCTTTTCACCAGAATCTATCATCTCTTTTATTTCATTAATTGAAAAAAATTTTCCAGATTCTACCTCATTATCGTTAACCTTAATAGGACCATCGTATTCCAATTTATATAACTTAACGAATTCAGTTCGGTCAGTTTCTACAACCCTTTTTAAGATAAATTCTAATTCTGAAGTTTTTTTGATTACCCCTAATTCTTCTTTTAACTCTCGGACTGCTGTAGTTTCATAATCCTCTCCAGAATTAACAAATCCCGAAGCTGAACAATCCCAATGCAAAGGATATCTTATTTTATTTTTAGACCTTCTCTGAAGTAACAATTCTCTCTTAGAATTAAAAAGAAAAATTGAAATGGCTCTCGTTCTCTTGTCCGGCATTGAAAGCGCTTCTTCTTCTTTTATACGACCGATAACACTGTCGTTTTCGTCAACTATATCAATAAACAGATCTTCTGGCATAAAAATAATAAATTAAGATAAATAAATTTTAACTTTCTTTAATTCTACTAAAAAATCGCTCTTTAGGCGATTTTGGTATGGAGATTCCAAAAATAAAAAAAGCCCAGAAAATATTATTTCGGGCTATTCTTTTAAATCTTTTTTTAAGAACTTCATGATTCTCTTCATTTCCTTTATTTCTTTTCTTGTTTCTAGAAGTTTTTCAAAGCGTCCTTCTTCTTTTTCTCCCAAAGCAACTCTTTTTTCTCTTATTTTTAGAAGTTCTTTTATCAACATTCCTTCTTTTTTTTCTAAATCAGATGTTTTTCCTCTCACTATATCCGGATAAATATAAGCCCTAGCTTCTTGCGGAGTTATTCTGATTCTCTCATCATTAAAAGTGTAAAACACTTTTTTGTTCTTAAACAATGCTCTCTTCGCTGCTTCCCATTGAGTGATGCGGCTATCTCCTGTAAATCCTATATCAAGCTCTATAAAATCATCTTCTTCTTTTAGAATCTTAACCTCGACCATTTTTTACCCTCCTTCATCTTTTTACTTTAAATAATTAATTTGTCAATCAAAAAAATCGCTCTTTAGGCGATTTTGGGATGGAGATTTTGGAAATAAAAAAAGGCTTTAAAAAATAAGCCTTTTAGGTTCATTGCATGGCAAGTAAAAAGGTGTTTCAATCTTTTTTCTATTTACTTTGCAGTGTAAAGATACTGACCATTCAACGATTATCTCCTTCAGGAAACCTCTTTTAAAAGGGGGAAGCCAAAAATGAATAGTGGTAACCTTTACGAAACCTTCTTTCGGATCAATCCTTCCTGTTCTGTAAGTATCTTCAAGTAAGTCCGTCGCGTCGTAAAAGGATGCTAAATATGAAGTGGCGAGACTATACTTTTCTTTTAGCTCTAACGCTGCTTCTTGTACATTTGCTAATTCTTTTTCGTTCTTGAAGGTTGCTTCTGCGTTGAGATAGTCTCCCATAAGAACTACCGGATCAGATGACGACATATATTTCATCATTTTTTCTAATCTCTCTTTCACTTCAGAAAAAGATTTACCTTTAAAACGAACTCTGTCTCTCATCGTAAAAACAGGATATGCATCTCTCTCCAAGGAAGCAATTCCTATTTTCGAGTTTCCTGTTAAATCTTTTAAAGGTACGTTTAACATTTCTGCTGCTTTCTCTGCCAATCGGACATACTGTTTAACTACAGAGGGCCCTCCTTTTAATACTACCTTTTCCAACAAACCGCTGAAACCGACTATAATTTCTTTTCCTTCAACATATTGATCTTCCATAATCTATCACCATTTATACCATAACATAATAATTTATAATTTATCAAACTAAAAAACCCTTTGTCCGTCTGTAACTTTAGTGAAGAGGAGCCTGATTGGCGGTTGTTTTATTCGTATACTTTATGTTGTAATGTTTAGAAAAATTTTACTGATAATAAAAAAACGGTGCAAAATAAATTACACCGTAAATTTTTTAAAGAGAGCGTGTTGTATTTACATGCGCTACAGAAAATTTATATAAATTGTATGGTAATGGTACATTATATTTTCCTTCCATAAGCGGTGGATAATAACAAGACTGTATAAGGAAAGCTGCTATTTCTGTTGCGGCGTAGTCTATTCCTCCGGTAGTAATATCACAAGCCCAAGTTCCATTAGGCAAAATAATTGTTGTAGTGTTGTCCAAATAAGGCTTTGTCCGCCATCCGAAGTTTACATAGATATAAACTGCTACTCGCCAATCAGCTGGATTAACATGAGAAACTCGACCTCGAAGATAGTTATAACTTTGAGGATTCGGATTGTATTCAGAGCTAATAGGTGGCACATAAGTAAATTCTATAGTAGCATTCCATGGATCATTAAAAAGGTCGCTAATAACTTCTGTTCCGGTAGTTTCTGTCTTTTTTTCTGTACAACCGGTCGTCATAATTACCAAAACAATTATTATTAAGGTACTAAAAAACTTTCTTGCTTCTATTCTTCCTTTCAATTATATACCTCCTATTTATTTCTAATCTAAATTAATATTTTGTCAAACAAAAAACCGTCCCTCTGGCCGGTTTTTCAATTTACAATCTACAATTTACATTTTACCACTTCGGCTTCTCTCGGTGTCACCCTGAGCCCATCGAAGGGTGAAATTTTTTACATTCCCTCTTCCTTCAATTTCTCCAGCAATTCTTTTTGTTTTTTGGATAATCTTTTCGGGGTTTTAATTGCGAGAGTTATGTATAAATTTCCCCGGCCGTAACCTGAAAAATGAGGAATCCCCTTGCCTGAAATTTTAAAAACTTTTCCGGTTTCCGTTCCTTCGGGCACTCTTAACAAAATCTTCTTTCCCCCTTGTGGTGAGCCTGTCGAACCATCCAAAGTGGGAACCTCAACTTCAGCTCCCAAGGCTGCCTGGGAAAAGGAAATAGACTGGGAAACGTATAAATCATCTTCTTTTCTTTTAAAAACCGGGTGTTTTTTGACTAAAATCCGGATATATAAATCTCCTGCTTTTGCTCCCCGTTTGCCGGCGTCTCCCTTGCCTCTGACCTTAAGCTGCTGATTGGTATCAACCCCGGCCGGAATCGAAACTTTAATTTTTTCCCTTTCAAAAATCCTGCCCTCGCCTTGGCAAACATTACAGGGCTTGTCGGGCTTGGAACCGGCTCCCTTGCATTCAGGGCAAACAATATCCTGGGCAATGGTGCCTAGAATCGTTCTTCTTATCTGCTGGACTTGGCCCGTTCCCCTGCAGGAGAAACATTCATTAACTTTGGAACCGGGTTCCGCTCCCTTGCCTGCGCAACGGGAACAAATTGTGTTTTTTTCCAAAATAATTTCTTTTTCCGTTTCTTGCAAGGTGTCTTCCAAATTAATTTCCAATTCAACTTGGAAGTCCCGGCCGCGATTCAAATCTTTCCGGCTTCCGCCGCCACCGCCAAATCCTCCGCCAAAAAACTGCTCAAAAATATCACCAAAATCTCCAAATTCAAAATTAAATCCTTGCTCTCCTCCGCCATCAAAACCTTGTTGCTGCTGTTGCCATTGAGAAAAATCAAAACCGTTAAAACCGCCGCCTGGGCCCCCCTGAGGACCTCCTTGGTCAAAGGTTTGGCCAAACTGGTCATACTGAGCTCTTTTTTGCTTATCGGAAAGCACCTGATAGGCCTCGTTTATTTCTTTGAATTTATTTTCGTCTCCGCCTTTATCAGGATGATGTTTGTGAGCCAACTTGTAAAAAGCGCTTTTAATATCTTTGTCATTGGCGCTTCTCTCAACGCCCAAAATTTTGTAATAATCTTTCATATTTTTTAATCAATGATAATTGACTTGCTTTAAATATTTTCTTAAACTACTATAATAATATCATAAAAGGAGGAAGTAATCTTGAAACCCGAAAAGTCTGAACTTCAACAGCTCTTTGAAAAAAAATCAAACGGCGAAGAACTGACTGAAAAAGAAATAAGTCGTGCTATTGAACTTATCACTAACCACCCAGTTTTATCAGAAGAGAATTATTGCTGGGTTTGTGAAATGTTGTCCCCAAATAACGTTTCGAAGACTATTTTTGATATCGAGCTCTGCGAAGACCATGCTTATCATGCATTGTTCGTTCCCAAAAAATAATTATCTATCAATCAATGTGTGTCTCTCTACGAGACACTTTTTTATTTTCCGAAACGTTTTTACACCTCTTCCACTTCATCCAACGAAAAATTTAAAATATTGTCCAAGTCGTCAAAAATAAATTTGCCGTGAAATTTTTTTCCTTTCAAAAATAACGGCATCCAATGTTTATCATCCTGCCACATTTTGTTAAAAGGAATTTCATTAGTATTAAACCATTGAGGAATCATTTCATTGCTTTCAACGGGTTCGCCTAAAAAATCACTGGCTTTAAAAATATGCACCTCTAAATCATCTTCTTTTTTGTCCCAAATAAAATCGAGTATTCCCAATTGTTGAATGTTTTTAGCGGTAAGGCCGACTTCTTCCAATAATTCCCGCTTAGCGGCTTCTTCAATAGATTCCCCTTTTTCAACTTTTCCACCAAACCCATTCCATCTTCCTTGCCCAAAACCAATCTTTTTCATTCCAAGTAATACTTTGGGCTCTTGATGAACTATACAGAGAGTTAAAAGTTTTTTCATATTTTTTGTTCTCCTGAGTAAAAAAGGCGAGCTAATAAATCTTAAAGCAGCTTTCGGAGTCTCGCCAGCATGGTCCGCGTCAAACGCGGTAGCGAGACGAGAACGCAGATTCCAAAATCTCGCTGGGATTTTGAGAATCGATGCTTTAAGATTTCGTTAGCGAGTATTAGCGAACGAGCGTGTCCATAAAAATTAATTTCCGAACACTCTATTTTTCTTTATACTGTCCCTCTTCAGGTCCTTTTTTCTCTTCGGGTTTTTGGTCCGGAGCTTTTTTATACATTTCAGCGCCGATTTTCTGAATGGCCTGGGATAAATTTGAAATTTTATCATTTATTGCAGCGGCGTCCTCTCCGTCTTTAATTTTTTTCAAGTCATCAACTTTTTCCTGAATTTCTTTGGCTATCTCGGAAGAAACCTTGTCTTTATTTTCCCTTAAGGTTTTTTCAGAAACATAAATTATATTATCGGCCTGGTTTTTCAACCCGATTAATTCCTGTTTCTTTTTGTCTTCTTCAGCGTGCAATTCCGCTTCTCTTTTCATTTTTTCAATTTCATCTTTTGAGATGCCAATTGAACTTTCAATCCTGATTGATTGGGCCTTGCCGGTGGCTTTGTCTTTAGCAGAAACGTTTAAAATGCCGTTGGCATCAATGTCAAAAACAACCTCAATCTGAGGAAGTCCTCTTGGTGAAGGCGGAATGCCGTCCAGCATAAACCTGCCAAGAGTTTTGTTATCTTTTGCCATTGGCCGTTCGCCCTGTAAAACATGAATTTCAACCGAGGTCTGGTTATCGGCAGCGGTGGAAAAAGTCTGAGTTTTAGCGGTGGGAACAGTGGTGTTTTTTTGAATTAAAACCGTGTTCACGCTTCCCAAAGTTTCAATTCCCAAAGATAAAGGAGTAACGTCCAAAAGCAAAACATCTCTCACCTCGCCCTGCAAAATTCCAGCTTCCACGGCAGCGCCAACTGCCACGACTTCATCGGGGTTAATGTCTATATAGGGTTCTTTTCCGAAAAATTTCTTTACTTCTTCCCTGATTTTCGGCATTCTGGTCTGGCCACCCACTAAAACTATTTCTTCTATTTCCGAGGTTTTCATTTTTGCTTCCTCAATAAGAGTTCTTGTCATTAACTCAATTGACCTATCAATATAATTTTTAACCAAGTTTTCAAGCTGAGCTCTGGTCATTTTGTAATAAAGGTGTTTGGGGCCGGCAGCATCAGAAGTAACGAAAGGAAGATTAATTTCCGTTTCCATGGTAGTAGACAATTCTATTTTGGCTTTCTCGGAAGCTTCTTTTAATCTCTGCAAGGCCAGTTCATCTTTAGATAAGTCAATGCCGTTGTCTTTTTTAAATTGGTCAACCAGCCAGTCCATTATTTTCTGGTCAAAGTCGTCTCCGCCCAAATGAGTGTCTCCGCCGGTGGCGATAACTTCTATCGTGTCTCCGCCCACGTTCAAAATGGAAATATCAAAAGTACCTCCGCCAAAATCATAAACCACTATCTGTTCGTTTTTCTTTTTGCTTAAACCGTAAGCCAAAGCAGCGGCTGTCGGTTCGTTGATAACCCGTCTGACTTTAAATCCGGCGATTTCTCCGGCCACTTTAGTGGCTTTTCTCTGGGAATCGTCAAAATAAGCCGGACAGGTAATGATGGCTTCCTCAACTTTGTCTCCCAATTTTTCTTCGGCGTCTCTTTTTATTTTTTGTAAAATCATCGCTGAAATCTCGGCGGGTTTGTACCACTTGTCTCCCATTTTTACATCTACTCCTTCGTCGTCAGTTGATTTCCTGATTTCATAAGGCAGGAGTTTTTTGTCCCGTTGAACTTCAGGGTCTGAATACTTTCGGCCGATTAATCTCTTAATTGAATAAATCGTGTTTCTGGGATTTGTAATTTGCTGGCGTTTGGCAGTCACTCCGACCAGTCTTTCGCCGTTTTTAGCAATTGAAACCACCGAAGGGGTTGTTCTGGCGCCTTCGTGATTTTCAATGATTTTCGGCTCGCCATTTTCTATCGCGGCCACGGCCGAATAAGTTGTTCCCAGATCGATACCTATTATTTTTGGCATGGTTTTGTTTAATTAGATTTATTTATATTATATTATTTGATTGTTTTGACCTTAGCGACTCGCAATAATTTATCTTCGAATAAATAACCTTTTTGCGTTTCTTCTATTATAGTGCCTGATTCCTTGTCTTTCATTTCCACCTCGCCTACGATTTCATGAAGGTTCAGGTCCACTTTCTTTCCGACTGATTCTATTTCTTTTATTCCCTGATTTTTCAAAAAGTCCTGTATTTGTTTTTTTATCTGTAAAAGGCCCTTAAAATACTGGTTATCCTGAAAGTCTTTAGGTGTTTCTTTTTCCGCTTTCTCAAAGTTGTCCAATATCGGAAGAAAAGTCAAAATCAGTTCCGCGCCGCCGTATTTTAAAATTTCTTTCATTCTGGCGATTTCCTCTTTCTTATAGTTTATGAAATCAGCCTGAGAGCGCTGCCAGCCCTTCAAATAATCGTCTCTTTTTTTCTCGCATTCTTCCATCTGTTTCTTTAAATCCTCAGAATCTTTTTTTTCCTCGCCCGCCGTAGCTTTAGCGAAGGAGGGCTCCTCCGTTTTACTTTCACCAAAAACTAACTTTTTGTTTCTTTGTTTATCCATATTTTTATAATTCCTTAAAAATTTGGTTAACTAAATTAATAATGGAAATGTTTTTATTATAATTCATCCGTTTGGGGCCAACAATGGCGAATATTCCCTTGTTTTTTGAGTCAGGGAACCGAAACCCAGAAACCACGATGCTGAAATCATCATTTTTCAAAAAAGGCGTTTCTCTTCCGATAAAAACACCCAATTCATCGGAAAAGTTAGAAGTTATGCCTTCAATGTTTCTCTCAAAAGAATCTATTATTTTGGTAAACCTCAGCACAAAATCGGTTTCCTTAAATTCCGGTTCCGCAAAAACATCGTCCCAGCCCTCTTTCCAAAAAAAATCTTCGTTTAAAATATAACTTAGGGCCAGATTTGAAGAGTTGTCAGCCATTATTTTTGTCGCTTTCTGGACGAACCTAAAAGAGTTGTCTTTTTTTCCTTTGCACTCCCTCTCAATATCCATTTTCTTTTTTTCGTCAAATTCGGGAAGCCCTTTTTCAAAAATTTGGTTAACAAAAAATCTGTAACCCTTGTCGGTCGGAATCCGGCCGGCTGAAGTGTGGGGCTGTAAAAGATATCCCAAATCACTTAAGGCCTGCATCTCGTTTCTAAGGGTAGCTGTAGAAAGATTAAAATTATACTTCTCGTCTAAAACCTGCGAGCTGACAGGGACAGCTAAATGGATGTATTCCTTAATTATGCCGTTTAAAATTTTTTCCTGGCGCTTGGTCATTTTCATATATCTCCATTTTATAGATTATCACTCGCTTGTCAAGAGTGCTAATTAAACGGTACGTTTAAAAAACAAAAAAAACCTTATAGGTTTTGTTTTTAAAAAAAGAAAAAAGAGAAGGATAGAGAGTTTTATTGAGAGACGTTTATTGATTCTTTAGGGACGAATATCCTAGAAGCGTTTTATGGACGAATACTTTGAAGCTGAAATTCTCACCGAGGGTCAATACCAGTTTCACGACTTCCACTATTTTTTCCAGTGGAATTTTTGTCTCAGGTATCTCTTCTGAGTCGGTAGCGGTAAGAGATTTATTAAGAATAAATCTTCCGCCATTTTTATCATTAGAGACAAAGTAATACCATTCCGGTATTTCCTTGAGTTTTCCCCGCTCGCTCAGGACGAAAAAGTCGGTTATTAAAATCTTTTTCTTTTGATAAACCTGTTCCAGCAGACGGATAATTGCCATGATCATATCAGCTTCTTCCGGCGAGACCTTTCTGAAATCAAAGTATATTTGACATCCTTCTTCGCTTTTCTGGATAGCGAGTATTGCTCCTTTGGATCTGGCTGCTTTATTAAAAGCCGGATTATCAGATTCTCCCGCGATAAAAAAATCTTTTTTACCAAGGAAGATAATCCAAGCCCTTTCAAGTTCCTGCAGCGCTTTCTGGAAGTCACTTTCACTTTTTGAGATTAAGTGAATCAATTCTTTGGCGAACTTTACGGCTTCTTCTTTACCTCTGATTGCCTTTTCAGCAGTCAAAATTTCTACCAGATCAAAAGGTCGTTGGAACTTTTCGTTTTGTCGCTCGAAATACCGTCTTACCTCATAACCGAGGAAATCGTATCTTTTAAAGTCTTGATACAATTCTTTTGCAAACTGATGGTCTCTGGCCAAGTTTTTTCTCTGAAATTCCATTGCATCATCGATTAGTCTAAGCCCTATTTTTAGTTTTTCTTCATCGGCAAGGCTATTATTGTGCGCTAATCTTTTTATGATATCGCCTATGGAAAGAATTTTAGTTTCTCCCCGAAGATCATTCGCTTTGACTATTTCCAGAAATTTCTGATTGATCGGGTCTTTATCAAGACCGAACTTCTTAGCTACCATGCTGGCGGCAGTTTCTTGGAACCTTAACTGATGATGGTCTAGTTCTCCTTGTCCGCGGTCGATTAAAACCACGTTTCCCAGTTTATCCAACTTCTCGTCTCCACCCTTTAAAAACATCACCTGATGTTTGTTTTTAATTTGTGGATTGGCTTCGAAAAAAAACCAGATCCCCGCATCGGCATCCAAATCCGGATTTGTGTGCGTCCCTACGATAACACTTTCGTTGTCTAATCCATTCATTCTTTCGCGCTCCTTTTCTTTTCGTTCTTTCTAAAAATTCACTTTTTTTCGCCTCATCGGGTAGGCCTTTTAATTCCGCCCGAATCGTTGTTTTCCAAAGAAGAAAAACCCCGTTTCTCTTCTACTATTCCTTCTCTTTTTATTATTTAAAGGAACTGCTGACTCTTCTTTCAACCAACAAAAAAATTGTTTATTGAATGAAAGAAAAGCCTGTTTCGGTCGACTTTGGCACAGGGCCTGCATCGACCTAAGGCTTATCCTGTGAAGTTTTAACAATCACAAGACGTCTTGATTATAACATTTCAAATATAATTTGTCAATAGAGATACATGTTTATTAATATAAAAGAAAAAGAGATGATTTTAATTGAACCACCTCTCTTGTTTTTTATTATTTATGTCAGAAAACAAATGCTTTTTCTGCTGTTGCCGGAGTAACCCAGCCAGAGATAAAAAGATTGTTTCCCCGCGAAAACAGAGCCGGACAATCACCTTGTTCATCAGTCAGCTTTATGGGCCGATTCAAAAGAGTCTTGTCGGGCAATTTCTCACCATCGAAAAGTCTTAATTCGTTAAGTTTGATGGGAAGAACTGCTTCCAAATAAATACAGGTACTCACCTCGGCTATTTTAGCATCAATCGTCACTGCAATGTTTTCTATTTTTGATTCTTGCCCGTTTAATCTTATTACTATATTGCGGACATCGCCTTTGGCCAGTGACAACTCTTTGACTGATAACGGAATCATATTTCCCGGAGTTAATGATCCCTCTTTCTGCCAGGCCTTAACGTTTTCCATCATTTCGTTGATTGAATTGGAAAAATTATAGATTTTTCCTTCCTGATCTGTAATCAACACCTCTTCGGCGCATTCCCGGGACATAAGGATTCTCGGATTCAATAACTCTTCTCTGGACCTGGAACAACCGCCGGGAAGCAACCAGCCTTTCGGGTAAATATCTCTATGGGCGCTGTAAAGATATCTTTTGCCTTCGATTACCAAAATTAAAGCGGTGTCGCCGGCAAAGATCTCAAGGGGATATTCTTTGGTAGCTACTGTTATTTTTTGGACGTCAGAGTTCCTCCACTTCTCAAGCTGTTCAGCCAACCAAGGGGAAGCGGTTTTGAAATGCTCTCTTCGATCTCGAGAGGATATTAAAACTTCCATCTCGTCGTTTAATTCCACGAAAATAGTAGGTTCCGGATTTCTTTCCAGCCAAGCATTTGAACATCTGATGGTTAACAAATCGGTTCTTCCTTCAGCTATTTCTTTTAATTTTTTAAACAACTTTTATGCCTCCTAATTTTTTATAATCATATTTTAACACAAACATAAAAAAAAACAAGCCCAATGGCTTTAAAATCGCTATTCCTTGTAAAAAGTGGGCACTGCAGGATTTGAACCTACGACCTCTTCGATGTGAACGAAGCGCTCTGCCGCTGAGCTAAGTGCCCGATTTTTTAGTTTATCATTTTAAAAAGAAAAAAGAAGGGATTTTTTTATTTCCCTTCTCGATATTTTTTGCTAGGCAAAAATTCGGCTAACCTGGTGCCCTTTATGGATTTAATCTTTTCCATAATCATTTTTGACATTTCTTTACGGTTTTTTCCTTTAATTTTCAGTAAAAAGTCGCACTCTCCCAAAACGGGATTCGTCTCCAAAATTTCCGGAATCTTTACAAGCTTTTTAAATATTTCTTTTTCTTGACCAAGTCTCACTGTTAATAAAACAAAGCCTATCGGCAAATTCTCACCTCCTTTTTATCTTTGGAACTAATTTATTTATACTAAAAATTAAAAATTCGTCAATGGCTTTTATTAAATTTGATATACCGGACGCAGTCCGTTATAATAGAAAAAGAACGATATAATAAACCATGCAAATTTTCGAATTTCATTTTAACCCCAAAAAGAAAGAAGGCCTAGTCTTTGACAGTTTTGTTTACGAACCGGAAAATATTTACGAACAAAAACTGGGAAATCTTTATATGGTAGGAGAACTCACCAATGCTCTTCCCCAGAATTATCAATTTTTAAGCAATCTGGCTTTAACGATAAAAAACAGTTTTTACCACATCTCAGCGAAATCAGCGGCTGAATCTTCTTTAAGAAACAGTTTGAAAGAAGCCAATAAGTTTCTGGAAAACCAGGAAAAAAATGGAAACGTTGACTGGCTGGGAAATTTAAATTTTGCCCAGATAAGCTTAAAGGATTTTAATTTAAACTTCACTAAAGTTGGGGATATTAAGGTAATTTTATGCCGGGAACGGAAAATAATGGATATCGGGAAAGAACTGGAAAGAAGTTTTTCGGAATCTTATCCTTTAAAAATATTTTCTAAAATTATTTCGGGGAAACTGGCTCAGCAAGATAAAATAATAATTTTAACTAAAGAGGCTTATGAACTTTTCTCAAAAGAAGATTTTTTCTCGGAAATTATATTGGTTTTTGAAAAAAATCTGCCCCAAAAAGCGATAGAAGAAGAAATAAAAAAGGTTTTAAACAAAAAAAGAGGGTTATTGTCTGAGATTTCCGGCGTTTTTATTTTAATATCCTTGGATTCCGCTCAGAATGTAACAGTTAACGTAAGGGAACCCGTTGTTTCAAAAAAGAAAATTGATTTTAAGCTGCCCGCTTTCGGGGATTTGATAAAAGTAAAAAACATAAAAGAATTATCAGGAAGAACTAAAAATATTTTAGAAAAATTATTTTTTTACTTAAAAAAAATCTTCGATTTAAAGAAAACGTTGGATTTAAAAAGAATAAAATCTGTCGGGATTTATTTAAAAGAAAAAATAAAAAATATCCGTCCTAAAATCAGGATTAAGCTTCCCGAAAAAATATCCTTTTTAAGGGTTTTCAGTTCCAAAAAAATATTGTTAATAATTTTTATTTTAATATTGATGGCGGGTTCTGGAATGTATTTGTCCGAAAAAAACAAACAAAAAGAGATAATAAAATTCCAAGGAATACTGGAACAAATCAAACAAAAAGCAAGTGAGGCGGAAAACGCCTTAATCTACCGGGACGAAAAAAAATCGAACCTGCTTTACCAAGAAGCCTGGAAAGAGATATCCGGTTATCTTTCGTCAAAAAATCCTCTTGAAAAAGAATTTTTTGAAGTAAAAAATTCAATAGAAAAAGAGCTTTTTGCTTTAAACAAAACAATCCAAAACCCGAATTTAAATCCTGTTTTTGACTTTGAGGGCAAAAACTTCTCTCCCCAAAAAATACTTTTAGCAGGCTTGAATCTCTATTTTATAAATAACTCATCAAATAAGGTTTACAGTTTTAATCTAAAACAAAAAAGCAATGATTTTGTCGAAATTCCGGAAACCGTAAAACTCGGGGCGATTTTGAAGGACTTTCCAATTTTATTGTCAAATAACAATAAATTAATTTATTTAAACAAAAAAGAAAAAATTGCTCCGCAAACCATTGAGAACCCCTATCCTGATTTTAATTTTATTGATTTTGCGATTTTCGGCTCTAATTTATATTTCTTAGAATCAAACAAAAAAGAAATTATAAAGTTCAGCTTCAAAGAATCGGAAAATAAAATTTCCGGAGAAGCTTGGCTGAGCCCCGAAACAAAAAAACCGGCGAACGCTCCCCTTTCAATGGCAATCGACGGTTCTCTCTGGCTTTTAAACGAAAATCAAACTATTTCAAAATATTATAAAGGAGAAGCGCAGGAAGATATTAATTTGGATTTTTTCCCTTATATAGAAAAACCGGCTAAAATTTTCACCCAAGCCGAGTTTTCTTATCTTTATATTTTGACCCAAGCTCAAAACCGAATCGTTGTTTTAGATAAAAAAGGAGTGCTTTTAAAGCAATACAAATTTGATGATTTAAATGATATCAAGGATTTTATTATTTCTAAAGACGAAAAAACCGCTTATTTGATAAACGGCTTAAAAGTTCTTGAGTTTAAACTTTAAAAAAATCACGCCCTTGTTTTTCCTTTTTTTAATTTCCTGATGTTCGTTGAAAAAAGATTTTTCATTCTCAGAAGAAAGCTTACTTTTTCTCCCCTTGGCAAGGCGTTTCTTTTTTTTATTTCTTCTAAAATTTCTCCGGCAGAAAAACAATCTTTTGAAATTTCCAAAAAAGCCTTGCCTATAAAACTTGCTTCGTGAGCATCAGAACCTGCCGTAAATGGCAGGTTAAATTTTTTAACAAGCCCAAGGGCCTTTTTATTAGCCCAATCTTGAGCGCTGGCGTTTAAAACTTCTACTGCGAAAAATAGATCTTTGTTTTCAATTACAAATTTCTCTAAATTACCCTTAAAGTTTTTAGGCCAAGCAAAGGGATGAGCGATTATTGCGATTCCCCCCAGCAGGTTTATCTTTTTTATTGTATCCCTTGCCGTAAAGCCGTTCGCAATATTTTCTTTGATGTTGAATCCGATGATATCCCCTTCTTTGCTGTTGATTTCAATGCAAGGAATCACTAAAATCGGCTTTTTAGAAGCGAAAGAAAGAGCTTTTGAAGCTCCTTCCGTTGTTCCATGGTCAACAATGCAAATACAATCAAAACCTTTTGAAATGGCGCTCAAAACCACCTCTTCGGGAGAATTTAGGGCATCGCAAGAAAAATTAGTATGGATGTGAAAATCTATTTTCACTTTTATTTAAGTTCAACTTTTGCTCCGGCAGTTTCTAATTTTTTCTTAATTTCTTCGGCTTCTTCTTTCTTGACGTTTTCTTTCACCACCTGAGCTGCTTTTTCGGCGGCATCAACCAAGTCTTTGGCTTCTTTCAATCCTTTCTGGGTAATATCTCTGATTGCTTTAATCACTTCTATCTTTTTTACTCCCACTTCTTTCAACTCTATGGTAAAAATTGATTTTTCTGATGCGCCTGAGGATTCTGCACTTCCGGCAGCTGTTGGCTGGGCAGCTATAATCTGAGGAGCTGCTGAAACGCCAAATTTTTTCTCTAAAACTTTTACCAGTTCCGCCAAGTCCAAAACCGAAAGAGTTTCTATCTCTTTTACCAAGCTTTTAAACTTTTCGGGAACATTTATTTTTTCTTCCTTTTCCGCCGTAGCTTCAGCGGGGGCGGATTTTTTTTCTTCTGTCATATTTTTTTTAATTATTTTTTAATTGCGCTTAACACGCAAATCAGACCTTTAATGTTTCCTTGTAAAACACAAGCAAAATTAGTAATGGGAGCTGCAATAGCTCCGACCAACCTGCCCAACAACTCTTCTTTGCCCGGAATTTTAGCTAATTCCGCAATCGTTTCCTTATCAATAATTTTTCCTTCAAAAAAACCTCCCAATATTTTAAGATTTTCTTTTTCTTTGGCAAAATTATAAGCAACTTTTGCCGCTGAAATTTCATCTTTAAAGCCGAAAATAAGCCCTATTTGTCCTTCCAACTTCTCAACCTTCTCGGACAAAGCCGAGTCCAGGTCTTTAAGGGCTATTCTAAATAAGGTCTTTTTAGATACCTTAAATAAAGAATTCACTTTTCTTAACTTTTTCCTGAAATCAAAAACATCTTTTACTTTCAGTCCCTTAAAATCAACAAAAATAATCGTTTTTTGCTGTTTGATTTTTTCTTTTAAGTCCTCAATAATTTCTTGTTTTTGTTTTTTTGTGATTGGCATGTTTTTTTTATAAATCAAAAAGTCTGCTCTCCGCAGACGAAAAATAGAATAAAAACATATATTCTTTTTCCTCGGCAGGTCTTATGAGCTTGTCGCAGAGCCTGCTGTCTACGGGATAATGCCATTATATATAAAACTATATTAACTTGTCAACCCCCGTAGTAGTCCCGATAAATCGGGGCCACTAAAGAGTCAATGCCGTAATTATGGCTCCGGCAAATTTTTGAACTGCTTCGGAATCTCTGGCAGTAATTATTTTTTCCTCTATCACCACCTCTCCATCTTGGTAATTTACCCAATTTTCCTTAAAAAACTTTAAAGCGCTCTTATCAAAGGTTCCCGTCCAAACCGTAGCCGTTTTATTCCTTAAAACGCCTGATTTAGCTAAAATAACGGGTGAGATACAAATTGCGGCTAATATTTTCTCTTTCAAAACAGTTTCTTTCGCTATATTATAAGAAAGCGGATTATCCAAATGCTTCAACGCTCCCGGCCCTCCCATGAAAACTACGGCATCAAATTCTTCCGGATTTAATTTTTCCAATAATAAATCTACTTCCGCTTCCCCTCCCTCTTTTCCGAAAGCCTTGCCCGGCAAGTCGCTTACGGTAAATATTTTAGCTCCGGCTTTTTCTAAAATTTCTTTTGAAATAAAATACTCCTCATCCCTAAAATCCCTGAAAGAAATAACAATGGCTATTTTTCTGTTTTCTATTTTTTTTTCAATTGCAATCACAACATTCTTTTTTTAAATTTATTTATTTCTTCCTTTAATTCTATCATTTTTAACTCCCGGCCAACCGTTAATCTGTACCATTTATCAAGTTCATTTAATTTTTCTTGAAGCTCTTTAGTCCTTTGCCCGACTTTTTCTTCCAGTTTTTCATTAAGCTCTTTCAACTCGCGGGTTCTGGCGGCCACTTTAACTTCAAGAATGTTTTTTGCTTCCTCAATGGCCATCTTCGCTTTTTCCAGTTCTGATGTTTTTTGTTCCAAATCACGGGTTCTTTCTTTTACTCTTTGCTCTAATTCCGACCTGGCCCGATTTAAACCTTCAAGCAAACCCTCCAATTGTCTTATATCAACAATAATGGCAAATCCTCCGATTATTTTTTTTCCTTCCAATAACGGAATTAAAGTAAGAGCAATGGGTATCTCCTTTTTATTTTTTGTCTGGAAAAAAGTGTTAAAATCTCGGTAAGTCTTGCCTTCTTTTAAAACCTCTCGGATTAAACTCTCGATACGATTTTTTTCCCGGTCGGGAAGCAAAAAAATAATCGGCTTTGATTGAATTTCTTTTAAGCCGTATTCTCCTATTTTAATCAATGTTTCGTTGACATAGTTGATATTTCCATTTGGGTCAAAAATAACCACCGGTTCGATTATTTTATCGAAAATATTTTTATATAAAAACAATGATTCTTCTATCGCTAATTTTTCCATAAAAAAACTTGCTTATTGTCTTTTATTTTATTTATCAGAATCGTCTTTTTCCTCTTTGAGTTTTGATATCTCTTTTTTTAACTCCACCATTTTTAACTCACGGCCGACTGAAAACCTGTACCATTTATCCAGTTCATCCAATTTTTCCTGCAATTCTTTTTTGGCTTTTCTTTCTTTGTCTCTGGCAGTATAAATATCTTGAGCGCTTTTATTTAAATCTTTGGATAAATTAAAAACTTCTTTATAAGAACTGCCTGTGAAATATTCCGCTTTTTCTTTCTGAGAAAGTTCGGTGCTGAAATTTTTAACTTCTTCAAAAACCAAATAAACGGAGGCGAACAATTCCTTGCTTATCATGATCGAAATTAAAAGGCCCAGGGCGATAATGGCCAGCAAATAAAGATTAAAAATCGAAACAAAGCTTACCACGATAACAACCACCAAAAAAAGAAGAATAATAAAATAATTGAACCTGCTTTTAAGGGTCGACAACCATTCTTCTTCGCCCGGATAAATTCCCCTTTCTTTCAGAATTTTTCTGCACTCTCTTAAGAAACCGCTAAAAAATCTTTCCACGAAAAATATCAAAAAAAGAGTCAAAACTATCAAAGAAATCAAGCCGCCGTTTAAAATCGTGAGTATGTCTAAAAATGAAATTTTATATACGTATATTATAACGGCAAAAAAAATAGCGCCGATTAATCCGTAAATAAAGGTTCTTTTTAAAATAATAAACGGTTCTTTTTTTAAAGCGTAAAAAAGGTCTTTTAAATCTTTATCGGAGATTTCAGGATTAATTTTATTGTTTAAAATATGCTTGTTGACTAAAAAAGAATCTCTGTTTTCAAAATTAATTCCGATTAATTTTAATCATCCGCTGAATAAAAAAGTATAAATTTGGATTATTACCACCAATAGAAACCAACTAATGATAAAAACTTTTTCCTTGTCGGTTGTCGTAAAACTGGCTCGGGCCAAAATAAAGAAAAAACCAAAAAGACCGCACAAAAGAAACCAGCCCATAATTACCGGCACGAAATTTCTTAAATAATAATTTTTTTCCTCCATGTTTTAAAAATATTACTTACATTATATCTAGGATACAACGAAGCTGAAATACTTTCAAATCCGAAATTACGCGTGAAAGGCAGGGATAATTTTCAATCTAAAATAAAAAATATTAATAAATTTTTTATCTATTTAACGATTAAGGGCACGAAAGAAAACCCGGGAAACTCAATTTCTTCAAATTTATCACTCTTTGCTCCGCCAGTCGGCGGATTTTTAATCAATAACCAAATCGAAGAATCAATGGGAGTCACAATTCTGCCTCCTATTTTTAACTGGTCTTTCCAGGCAGAAGGAATTTTTTTGTGAACTGAAGCTGAACATAAAATCTTATCAAATCCTTCGGCAAGCTCAGGACAAGAGGTTATGTTGGGATATCCCTTTGAGCCATCGGCGTAAATAAAAGAGGCTCTTCCCGCTTTCACGAAATTATATTTTTCTGCATTTCTCTTGCCAAACTCCGCCAATTCGGGAACCAATTCAATGGCAATCACCTTTCCTTCCTTCCCGACAATTTCCGAAAGCAAGGCGGTTGTCCAACCGGAACCCGAACCTATATCTAAAATTTTATCTCCTTTTTTAGGTTCCAATTTTTCCAACATAAAAGCCACTACCAATGGCTGGGAAATAGTTTGCTCAAAACCAATAGGCAGAGCCTGATTCAGTCCGGCTAAATCTTTAAGGTCTTTTGGCAAAAAATCTATTCTTTTTATTTTTCTGAAAGCTTCAATTATTTCGGGAGTCTTTAGCCACCCCTCTTTTATTAAAGAATCAACTAAATTTGCCATAATTATTCGTAACGAAGAGCTTCAATTGGATTTAATTTAGCGGCTTTACGAGCCGGATAAATTCCAAAAACCAGTCCGGTCATAGCCGAAAAGCCAAAACCCAATGCTATGGCTTTCAAGGAAATAAAAAATTTCCATCCTACGCTTAAAATATTACTAATGGCTATGCCCCCGATAAAAGAAAAAATAATCCCCAAAATAATGCCTATAATTCCTCCTATAATGGTAAGCACGATGGCTTCCAATAAAAACTGTAACAAAATATCTTTTTTCCGAGCTCCTACAGCTTTTCTTAAACCGATTTCTCTTGTTCTTTCAGTCACGGAAACTAACATAATATTCATTATTCCAATGCCCCCCACGACCAATGCAATAGCGCCGACGCTTGAAAGAAATAAAGTAAAGATTCCGGTAATTGAAGTTAAGGTGCTGGCGGCTTCTTCTTGGCTCATTATCCTAAAATCATCCTTACTTAAATCATTCTCGGGATTGTAAATATTATGCCTTTCCCTCAAGAGAAAGCGCACATCTTCTATCGTTTCATCTAATTTTTTTTCGTCCTTTATTCTCATTATAATATTATTTAAATGATCCGTTCCCAACAAAAGCTTCTGAGCGGCGGTAACCGGAACAAATATATATTCATCAATCGAAAGAAACATCTGACTTCCCACTTCTTCCGCCGCCCCTATTACTTTAAAATTTACATTTTTAATTCTTATCGTCGAACCTATCGGATCTTCATCGCCAAATAAATCCTGTTTAATTTTATAACCCAAAATAGCAACAGCGGCCCGGGATTTAATATCCGTTTCCGTCATTTCCCGGCCCAAAACAATTTTATTTTCTAAAACTTTTTGAGCACTTTCATTGGTGCCAAGAAAACTTATTTTTTTATCAATACCCTTATATACAACCCTTCCCATTCCCATAACTATCGGAGATGCCGATTCTACGTTATTCAATTTTGTTATCGCTTCGCAATCGCTGATTTTTAAGGTTTTTATTTCCATCTGCTCCATCATCGCTTCCATCATTGAAGTTTTTTTAGGGTCAAAAGATCCCGGCTCAATAAAAACATTATTGGAACCTAAAGACATCACTTGGCCCACTATCAAGTTTTGAGCTCCGGCTCCCAAAGACATCATTCCCACTACAGCCGCAATTCCGATAATAATTCCAAGCATGGTTAAAAAGGAACGAACTTTGTGCGTTTTTAAGCCGATAACAGCTGTTTTAAAAGAATATAATAGTTTCACCCAGTTAGAAGTTCGTCTTATAAAGCAACAGGTTGTTGATTTTTGACGAACTTTTATTTTTTTTATACCCCGCTAGCAATAAACATAAAAAATTTAACTTAAATTTTTTATGTCTAGGACTTCTAACGGGGTTCATAAAATTTATTTGATCAAACCGTCTTTGGCGAGCCTTCTATAGGCAATTTTTTCATCGCTGACTATTTTTCCGTCTTTCAGCTGAATAAGACGTTTGGCCATTTCCGAGGTGTATTTTTCGTGAGTAACCAAAATTATCGTACGCCCTTCATCATTAATTTTCTGCAAAATATCCATTATTTGCTGGCCGGACTTGCTGTCCAGATTTCCCGTTGGTTCGTCGGCAAAAATAACCGAAGGATGATTTACTATTGCTCGAGCTATCGCCACTCTTTGCTGTTCTCCGCCGGATAATTGATTTGATAAATAAGGAGCCCTCTTGGAAAGGTCGACTGCTTCCAAGGCCTTTATTGCCAGTTTATCCTCCATTTCAGAAGATAGCCCGCTATAAGTCAAAGGAAGTTTAACGTTTTCCAAAACAGAGGTTCTCGCAAGTAAATTAAAACTTTGGAAAACAAAACCCATTTCTTTGTTTCTTATTCTCGCCAGTTCGTCATCATTAAAATCATCCATACTTCTTCCTTTTAATTTATAAGTTCCGGAGCTCGGCTTATCTAAAAAACCCATAATATGCATTAAGGTTGATTTACCGCAACCAGATGGTCCCATAATGGCCACAAACTCTCCTTCTGCAATATCAAAAGAAACCCCATCAAGAGCTTTGGTGGGGACAATGCCATTATAAGTTTTTTTAATATTCCTAACCTCTATCATTATTTCTCTTTTATTGAAGTAATAACCTTATCTCCTTCTTTCAGGCCGGATAAAATTTCAATTACACCGCTGCTTCCCCTTAAACCGGTCTGTATTTCTATTTCTTCAAAATTATCCTTGTTTTTTAAGATTCTTGTAAATTTCTTGCCATTTTTTTCAATAACCGCTCTTTGGGGAATAACCAAGGCGTTTTCTTTCGAGTCAATAATAACGGTAAGATTTGCCGTCATCCCAGGTTTGATTCTTTCATCTTCAGATTCAAGGCTGGCTTTGATTTTATAATAAATTACGCCGGCAATTACGGTTTCGGCAGGGTCAATTTCAATCACCTTCCCTGAAAATTCTTCTTCCGGAAAAGCATCTAAAATAATTTTGATGTAATTTCCAATTTTAATTTTTCCGATATCCGATTCGGAAACATCCGTTTCAACTTGAAATGGTTTTGCCGGGATTAAAGAAATAACCGCCTCGCCCATCAATACTTGCTCACCTATTTCTTTATTTATCTTTGTTATTTTTCCATCCACAGGACTTTTTAAAACAGCTTCTGCGATTTGATTTTCCAAAATATTAAGCCTTGCTCCAGCCTGATTTTTTTTAGCCCGGTATAAATCAATATCTTCTTGCCGGGGACCGGCCAACATCAGAGACATTTCGTCTTGTGCTTTTTTAAAAGCCCCTTCCGTTGAAAGAACCGAAGCTTTAGCGGTATTTATATTGTAATTATTGGTTAATTTTGTTGAAGAAATAGATTGTTCAGCGCTAACAATGCTGGCTAAAACGGTATTAATGTTTGTTTTATGGGTGTCTAAATAAGTTTTATCAGTCGAAGAAACAATGTCCCGGTAATTTCCTTCGCAAAGATTTCGAATCACGCTTAAAGCATCGTAAATATCATCTAAATTGTCTTTTATTTTGGTTAAGGCAATATCAATATTTTGGCTTTTTGGGTCTGCTTTTGCCAAATCCAAATAGTATTTAATCTGGTTTTTTAAATTTTCTATTATTTCTTTTTTCTCTTTAAAATTTATGCTTTCCTGGTCATTATAGGTAAAATACGTTCTTTTGATTAAATCCGCGGAATTGAAAGCGTTGTAAGCTTTCAAATAAGAATCTTCCAAAATAATTAAAGCATCCTCATAAGATGAATTTAAATTTTCTTCGGCTGAATTAGTAATATCGGTCAATGATTGTTTTGCATTTTCATAAGTAATTTTGGCATTATCAACCCCTGTCTGAATAACTTTAATTTTTTCCGGAGTTTCACCGACTAATAACTTGTTTAATTCTGAGTTTGCCAAATCTAAAGCAGCTTTAGCTTCAACGAGCTGAATTGAAAGCTGGGTTGTTTCAATTTTTAATAATTTTTCTCCGGATTTAACATCGTCTCCAACCTTAATATAAATTTTATCAATCTTACCGACATCTTTAAGGCCTAAATTTATCAGCTCTCCTTTCTGAACTCGGCCAACAGCAGATACCTCCTGAACAACGTTTCCAATTTTTGCCGTATCAAAATTATAAACTTCTTTTTTTACACCAAAAAAAAACTTATAACTTCCCAACAAAATTAAAATTAAAACTATAATAATTAAAATAATCGGCTTTTTTTTCATAAACGCGATATTTAAGTTTAAAAACATAGATTTTATTTTAACTTATTGGAGATTAATTTCCGTTAAAAAAGGCATCAAGCCTTTTTTTATTTAAAAAATACCAAAAAAAATTATTTATTTTTTTCTTCTTTTGGATTTTTTTTCCTCTTTTTTATATTCAAAATAAGAGAAAACAATCAAGCCTAAAGAAAATAAAATTATAGGTAAAATAACTAAAAAAATGGCAAAATCAGGAAAAGATATCCCCAAAAGCGTAATCGCTCCGCAAGTTTTATAAAGTTTCCCTCCGGTTTTATGGGTTTTTAACCAAACATTGTCACTGCTCAATGTCCAGGGAGTTCTAATGCCGATAAACCAGTTTCTTTTTAAGTTTTCCGTTAGAATGCCCAGATAATAAAAAAGGCCGGCAAAAGCGGGAATTAATAATTGGATAATATTAAATTTAAATCCGATATTTAAAATAAGAGTAATGTAGTAAATATAATATAAAAATAAAATTAAAACTATAATAAACCCGTAATAATATTTTATAAATTTTTCGATATTTTCCCTTAAGGGGTCTATTCTGGGAATTAAAATGAAAAATAAAAATAATATCAAGGAAATTGCGGGCATCAAAAATAAAGCCCAAGTTTTAGACAGATAACCGTCTATCTCTCCCTTAATGTTCCAATGGGAAGCCATTTTATCGGGAAGTACGGGATAAAAAAAAGCGCTCATCCCGAAAGACACGAATATTATAAATAAAATCGTTATTTTAACTAAAATATTTTTTTTCATCTTTTTTTATTTTACTATTGTTTTAATAAAACCTCCCACAAAAGCCAACCAATTAGGAGCTGTACTTGAAAGGGCAACTGAAAGAAGAAAAATGCCTAAAATAAAACTAATAATTACAAGCGGAATTTCGTAAGGTTTCATAACGTTTTAAAAATAGTCAGCAAAATTAAAATGGTTGCGATAAAAGCGATGATTGTAAGAATAACTTCGTAAGGCCTCATATTTGATATAATTTATTTTACCATAATTTTTTTTGGGTTAAAAATTTGGCAGTGTCTTTAATTGTTTTTTTTCCGAGGTCGGTTAAGGAAAATTTACTTTTAGGGTCCCCTTTAATCAGTTTTTTGTTTCTTAAGGCGCGAAGCGGGCGGTCTAATTTCCTGGAATCGGGCCATTGGGGAAAATTATTAAAGCTAAAAGCTTTGGGAAACAGCGTAAAACATTCTTTTACCAATCTTTCAATTGTGCAATTTTCTTGAGAGTTATTCACCGAGTAAACACAAAACAAAATCAATTCATTTATTCCCAGTTTTTTATAAACTTCTTCGTCAAAGGCGCTTTTACTTTTTTCCTTATTTAAAGCTTGGGGCATAAAAGTATATTAATTAATATTACCATTATTTTTGAATAAAAAAAAGAAATGAGATAAAAATCATTTCTTAATTTTAATTAATAATAAATGTTTACTCCTATCGTTTCCCATGTCGCCGAAATCATGCCTGTGCTAAAAGATAAAGCAAAACAACCAAAAAGTGCTTCATAAATCACTTCTCCTGCTCCTAAAAGAAATGCCCCTACCGAAAGTATTCCTAATATCGCTGAAATTCCTAGCAGTTTTATCCCTAGCTTTTGATGTTCGGTCAATTTTTCATTAACAAATTTCATTTCTATTACCTCTCTGCAATTATTTACCTTTGAAATTGCTGATTACATAATAACTCATATTAAGACAGATGTCAAGTAAATAAAAAGATGGGCAAATATAAATTACCTGCCCATTTTTAGAAAGATCAGAAAATCAGCTTTAAAAGAATGATCCCAAAAATAACCAATAAGGCGCTGTCGATTCTGTCGAGTAAACCACCGTGGCCCGGTAAAACACTTCCCGAATCTTTTATTTCCATTTTTCTTTTATAAAACGATTCGAATAAATCGCCTAGAAAAGCAAGCACGGCGATAAAAGTTCCTGTAATTATTATCTGCCAAAAATCCAATAAAAGAAGTAATTTCCCCGATATGCCAACGGCTATTAAGCAAGCGATAAAGCCTCCTACTGCTCCTTCCCAAGTTTTCTTGGGAGAAATAGTCGGAACCATTTTATGAATTTTTATTTGTTTTTTAATAAATTTTTTCAGGAATAAAAAATTCATAAAAAATCGCACAGTTTTTCCTATCAGATAAGAGAACGAATCAAAAAAAGCGACGCCAATAATTGCAACTATAAGCCACAAAAACCCGTTCTCGCTGAATATCAAATAGGAATACATGCCTAGGGCGATAAATATATATATCGCGAAAAAAATTGACAGCAAGGATAACTTTTCTTGATTTCTGCCTTTTTCTATTTTCCCAATTTCTTTAACGCATTGCCAAGCTAAAAAAATTAAAGCAAAACTCGTTAAAAAAGGAAAATATTTTGAAAAAAAAGACGGAATAATAATCAAAAAAAGAAATCCTATTGGGATTAATAAAACAGCGAAAGTGATCAATCTTTTTCTAAAATTATTTTCTGTATCGTTCTGATTTAAAGTTTTATCATTTATATTTGACAATGTACTAACCTCCTTTTAATATTTTAACATCTAAATATAAAAAGTCAAGCAAATCACGAATAATAAAAAATCCCACTGAAATAGTTCCAGTGGGTTATATTTTGGTTATTTTTTTCCGATTAACTCTTTCCAATGACTTTTCGGAGGATAAGGGACAGAACCAAGCTTGCATAAAGGACATTCTAAAGGATCTATTGCCCAAACTTCTTTTTCAAACAAAGCCACGATTTCAATTTTCTGACCATTGATTTCGTATTCCACGGGGAGTTTTGGCGGACGATGAATAATAGTTCCGATTATTGGCAGAAGATTGATTTTTTCTAGGTTTCCTTCTAGGATAGCCCGACGAACTTCTTTGAAAGTATGACTCGTTGTAATTAATTCTTCAATCTGTAGAACATTAGAACCCTCTGGGATGGTTTCACTTTTCCAAACCATTTTCTTGGGATCAAGAGGATCTTTCTCGGTAAAACCGTGAAAAGCTTCAAACCCCTTAGCTACTTCGTAAGAAAAAGTTATTGCCGACATCGGAGAGCCTATAACCCAATCAATGTTTTCTATTCCTTTTTGCTTTAATTGCAGAACCAGTTCTCTGGCTAAATTAAAATTGGCGAATGGATCTTTTAGAACTCTACGACAATTAAAGTAAGCGTTACTGCATTTTCCTGTGGTCAATTCGGCGTGAGGATTTTTAGAATTACCGTCGTGCAACCAGATAGCATCATATTTTTTAAAAGGTTCTAAAATTTTATCTTCACTATTGGTGACTGGTGTCATCAAAAATTCCTCCCTAGAAATTCCTGCTGGTCAAGGCTTGATCAATTTCAGCTACAATGGCTTGAGCTGCTTCAATTCTCGTTTTTCCGTATGTTTCAGCATCAATAATGGCGCTGCCTACTACAATTTTAGTTGATCCGCTGATTATTGCTTGGTAAGGAGTAGTAATTCTAGATTTATTTTGATCATCCCTTTTTATTGCCCAGTTTGGTGTTATCGCTGGTGTAATAATGTGCATTCCTGATTTTAATTTTCTTGCTAAAACGGGCGATTCCATAGCAGAGGCCACAACTCCATCCACTCCTCCTTTTTCAGCTAATTTGGCATATACCATAACTTTATTCATAAGATTTCCGGGTATTTTCAGTTCGTTACTAAGAACTTCAGGGCCAATGCTGGTTAAAACGCTGATTGCAAAAATTTCAATGTCTCGAAACTGTTTTATTTCTTTCGTTATTTTTGCTATTTCTGTTGCGTACTGAATCATTTTTAATCCACCGTCAGCGTGAATTGTTATTTTATCTACGTTGTTCAGAATTGCACCCATTGTCCATCCTTCAACAGTTCCTGGAATGTCTTTGTATTTTCCGTCCAGCCAAACACCAATTTTCCTTTGCTGAATGATATCAATAATATCAGGAACCATGCTGGAAACATAGTTTACCTTCACAAAACCAACTTCTCCTTCCAGCTCGTCCAGAATAGAAACTACTTTTTCTCTTATTTTTTCTTTAACCTTATTTGTCGGCTCCGTTCTCATCCATTTTTTTATTTCTTCTCTATTGGGGTCTAAAGCTAAAATCAGCCTATCTTTCGCGTTCATTTTTCCACTCATTTTTTCACCTTCCTTTTCTTTCCATGTTTTTTTTATTTAAAAGTACTAACTCCAATTAAAAAAAGAGTTTTCCTCCTTTTTTAATTATCTCTAAAAAACATTATTTGTCAATAAAAAAACGAGAAAATTTTCATAAATTTATTTTCTCGTAAAGCATTCTTGCAAAATCCACTGCTTCGTCTTCAATAAGATAACAACACGTCCACAAACCCTCTGCGTCTTTATACTTTTTATCAATTATGCCCCAATGATATAATCTGTCTTCTGCTTTAGATATTTCGTTTCTAAAAATCTTTCCCCTGAAACAATAAACCAACCTTGAAAACCAAATTGGTTTTTTCTTGATTTCTGTGTATTCGTAAATTTTTGCCAGGATTCTAAATTCAACGCAATAATCTTCTGCTTTTAGCTTTTGGGATTTATCAGTATTTTCATCTTTTAAAGGACTCATTTCAACCCTCCTCCATCTTTTTATTCTAAATTAATAATTTAGTCAATAAAATTTATTCTTTAGTTTCAGAAACAAGACGATTGGAAATGCCCATTAAAGTAAAAATACCGGCCGTGCCAACTACCTGTCCTAATTTATAAAAAGCCTGTTCCCCGCAAGAACAAAGGCCGAAAATCGGAGTTTCTTTATTATTTAAAACTTTTTTAATTCCTTCTATCTCTTGGAAATATTTCTTGCCTAAAACAGAACCCCGGCCAGCGCAAGAAGAAAATAAAACAAATTCAAAATTTTCAGACTGAGCGTCTTCAATCATCATTTTAGTAGCTTGGCTTGGCGCTTCTTCGGCAGACTTACCTGCTGTTTTTATCAAATTTAAAGCTAATCCATTTCTAATAGGGACAACTGTTTTTATCTTCTCTCCATCCCGGCCGGCTATAACTACGGGCCAATAAAAGTCCCCTAAAGGCTCGGGAAGAGCCATATAAATTCCTTTGAAAGCTAAAATCCAAGGATTGTTTAAAAAAGTTTCTTTTTTAATATCAGTATATTTTCCGACTATCTCTGCCAAAAAAGACACGGCCGGTTTTCCATTTAATTCTTCAATTACATACCCTTCCCCTTTGGTAATAACCACGGATACTCCCAAAGGATTAGCTCCGGCAGCGGTTCCGTATCCGATTTCTAAATCAGAACCGAAAACAATAGATGTCACGGCGTTTTGATAAACTTCGTGGTTAAAAAAAACACTTCCAGGAGATATTAAAACATGATTTGGATCAACCACAAATTCGGAGCACAATCCTCCGCCAGCCAACCTGACATTTCTCTTGGTTATTGAAGTTATTCCGGAAAGAATTTGATTATCAAAGAGAGTATTGGCTTTACCCTTCGGAAAAAACCCGGGAGTCAGCAAAAATCCATTTATTGGCCGAAATTTGGTAAGGTCCCGAGCGCCTTTTTTTAACATTGCCAGATAAGCAACCGAGGGATTATATTGCAAATTATCTAAGGCCTGAGTAATTGAATCTTTACCGGCTTTTTCAGGGTTTTTATCTACATCCAAACCTATTCCTGTTCCTATGCTTAAATAATCTGAAGACAAAGCCACCACACCAACTCCGTTAAATTTAAACGGTTTAAAAACTTTGCCCAATCCTTGTATCATAGAACCGACAATCCTGCCAACCATTTTTACGTCGAAATAATATTTATCCTTGGCAAAAAAACCTATAACACTGCCTCCGACTAAAGGGACCTCTTTATCGCCGAAAACGCCATACACGGTTTCTATTGCTTTTTTATATTCTTTTATAGGATAGGTAAAAATACAAAAAAACATTAAAAGCTTTGGGATTTTTCCTTCTCCCAATTCTTTTTTTGCTTGTTCGGCTGCTTCTTTGGCAGCTTCTATTAAATTATCTTTTTGGGAAACGCCGATTCCCGTATAGACAAATGACATAAAATTTTTGTAAATTATTTTTATTTATTATAGCATAATAACAAAAAACCCGAAAAAATTTCGGATATTTTTGTTGGCGGGCTTGCCTCGCCGTAGCTGAGACGAAGCTCGCCTACGCTAAAGCTTCGGCGAAGCGAAGGCGGGGGCACTCTGATTCGAACAGAGATCAATGGTTTTGGAGACCATTATTCTACCGTTGAACTATGCCCCCATCGTTTTTCTTTATTAAATTTATAAAATATAGGTTAAAAAGTCAAACAATAATTTAAAATAAAAAAGAGGATGTTTAAAAAATATCCCCTCTAATTTTTACAAATTTCTTTTATTTTTTCAGCTAAAAGTTCGTCTATAGGCAGAATCTCCAATGGCAAATGGCGTTTGACTTTTTTTGAAATGGGAACAGTATCAGTAACTATGATTTTTTTTAGTATTTTAATCTTTTGAAAATTCTTGAGTGCTTTTCCTAAGAAAAGGCCATGAGTAACTGCAATAGTTAAACTTCTCGCTTTCAGTTTTGTAAGTTTATCGGCTAAAGTTTTAATGGTGCCTCCAGTAGAAATCTCGTCATCTAAAACAATGACATCTTTGCCAGCGACTTCACCGTGTATCTTCTCTATTTCAACCTTAGTATCGCTTATTCTTTTTTTCTCAACCCAACCAAACGGTATTTTTAGTTCTTTTGCCAAATGGGAAGTCTTTTTACAAGCTCCTTTATCGGGAGCTAATATGATAGTACTTTCAGGGTTAAGGTTCTTTTTTTCCAGAGCTTTAACAATTAAAGGCAAAGCGGAAAGATGATGAACTTCTGTTTCTGGGGAGAAAAACTTCTCGAACCTCTTTGAATGAAAATCAATTCCGATGAATTTATTCATTCCGTTTTTCTCCAAAGCCCTTATTAACCACTTTCCAGCGATAATCATTTTATTACGACACTTCTTGTGCTTCTTGTCGGAACGAGAATAGGAAACATAAGGCATTATTACGATTATTTTTTTAGCACCACATTCTGAAACAGTTTCAGTCATCAGTAAAAGCTGCAATAGATGTTTAGATAAATTTTTGGGTGAAGATGTCTGAATCAAGAAGACGATTTTGTTGCGAACATATTTCTCTAAAATTACTTCAGAACATCCATTACCATATTCCTCAATTTTCAAAGGGCTTAACGGAACCTCTAATTGCCGACAAATTCTTTTTGCTAATTTCCGATGAGACTTTCCTGAAAAAATCTTTATTCCTTTCAATATTTCAACCTCCTCTATCTTTTTACTCTAAATCACTAATTTGTCAAACCAAAAAACCGCCTAAATGGCGATTCTTTATGCAATATGTCGTGCAAAATATAGATTGCAAATTATACGTTCATCGCTTATAGGGCGATTTTTTATTTGAAATTAAGCGAAAATAGAGGTAGGGTGGAAATGGCTTATTAAAAAAGGAGGCAAGAAAATGAAATTGTATTTATTCGAGAAAGAAAACGCAGATGGAGAAAGAGACGGAGTAAGACATCTTGATAAAACTATTGCACTTTCCCGGGAAAACCATAGCGAGGAAACTGAGATTGGTTCTGTTAAACTGACCGAGGCCGAAATCCAAGAGTTATCAAGTCTTCCGCGGGACCAAATTAGGAGCAGACTGTTTGCCAAGTTTGGTATTACAGACCTCAAGAGTCATCCGGGATATCCAAAAGGACCATACTACTGGGTTGACGAAAAAGTATATAATAAGATAAATGGATGAGATGTACTGATTTACCTTGAATCGGATGCAATTTGCCGGACGGAATCCGTCCGGCTTTTTTATTTAAAACCTGTTAAATTCGCCTTGTACGACTATTTAATTAGGTTAAATTTAGACAAAAATAGAGGAGTCTCAAAATCTACGTTATAAGAAAAACCGCCATATTAAACAGCGGTTAGTTCTTTTAGATTTATTATCTCTTCCCATTCAAAAAGATAGTAGGTGCCTAACGCTTGCTTTCTTTATGAGGCGTATGTTTTTTGCACCAATTGCAAAATTTTTTCAATTCCAGTTTTTTCTCGCGCGAAGCCTTGGATTTATTAACATGATAATTAACTCTTTTGCAGGTTTGGCACTGAAGTTTTACAAACGGTCTTTTCTTTTTTGCCATATTTTTTTTGTTATTAATTTCGAGAGCCGATGGCCAGACTTGAACTGGCGACCTACTCCTTACCATGGAGTTGCTCTACCACTGAGCTACATCGGCAATTTAATTAGGTTTTTATTAAATAATTACTAATTTGCCGTTTAAGAAATTTTCTTCCTGAACCTGATTTTAAAAATTTTTCTCTTTTCTTGGCATCAATTATATTTATATATGCTTCATAATAAATTAATCTCCATGGTTTTTTATTCTTTGTTGCTATGTTTTCTCCTTTATTGTGACTTAGAAATCTTTCTCTTAAATCTTTTGTATAACCAATGTACCAACTTTTATCGATATTACTCTCCAAAAGATAAGTATAAAACATATGTTCTACATGGTGGCGCGTAAAATGAAATTTATATAAAATTTCATCACGCGCCTACCACGTGGAAAATTTTTTTTAAAATTTTCTTTACGTGGTGGGTAGGGAGGGACTTGCACCCCCGAAGCCCGAAGGCGCCAGTTTTACAGACTGGTGCATTAGCTACTCTGCAACCTACCCCTTTATTACCTTTGATACACAAAAATTATACTATATTAAAATCTATTTTTCAATCCTTCGGCTTCGCTCAGGATAAATCCTTCGATCCTTCGGCGGAATTTATATTGAGTTTATCGAACCACTTAGGACGAAACAATCTTTCCGTTTTGCTTTCGCCATTCCTGAATTTTTTTGTGATTTCCCGATAACAACAATTTAGGAACTTTCCATTTATTAAAAATTTCGGGACGGGTATATTGAGGATATTCAATAAATCCCCTGCCTCCCCTGCCAGCTTTTGAAGGAATTCTTTCTTTTAATAATTGGGGGTTCCCCAAAACCCCGGGAATCAGTCTGGAGATTGTTTCAATCAAAATTTCCGCCGGCAACTCCCCTCCCATTAAAACGTATTCCCCGATTGAAAGTTCGATATCGGCAATATTTTTTGCCACTCTTTCGTCCACTCCCTCGTAACGGCCGCAAATTAAAATTATTTTTTTAAGCTTTGAAAATTGGTAAGCTAACTCTTGATCAAATTTTTTACCCCGAGGAGTAAAAAGAATAACCTTTGTTCGCCCACTGGCGGATTTAATCTTATTAACTGCTTTAAAAATCGGCTCCACTTTCATCACCATGCCGATTCCTCCGCCAAAAGGCCGGTCATCAACCGTTTTTCTGGAATCAGGGGCAAAATCTCTTAAATTATGAACTTTAACCTTAATTAAACCGGATTTAACGGCCCTTTGAATAAGAGATTCTTTTAAATAAGAATCAAAAATATGAGGGAAAATGGTAATAATATCAAACTGAATCATATGGTAAAAAACTACGGTTAAACGAAAACCGTGCTTTCATTAAAATGATAGCACGGTTTTCTGTTTTCTGTAAACTTTGAATTTACAAATTTAAATCCCCCAAATCTCTTTCAGATCCTCTCCTTGGACCTGAGTCAGACCTGGCAGGCCTGGTAGAGCCTTCCGGCTCTTCGATCTTTAAATTCACTCTGGCGTGATTTTTAAGACCGACAATTCGAACTAAATTTCGAATTGCTCTGGCTGTTTCTCCTTGACGACCGATAATCTGTCCCATGTCTTCGAGGTTTACTGTCAAAGAAAGTAAAACTCCCATTTCGTCTACTTTTCGGTCGATTTTGACATCGTCAGGATGGTCAACCAAGTTTTTTATAATAAACTCAAGAAAGTCCTTATCTTTGGTATCTTTTGTCATGTTTTCCTTGATTTAACAATCTTTTAATCTTTGTTAGTAGCTCCGACCTTTGCTTCCGATTTTATCCTTTAAAAATTCTGAAAATCGGTCATTTGAAACTACTATTACTTTATCTGTTTATTCAGTATGTGTATTGCCTATTTTACTCTCTTGAAATCTTTTGTCAAACTTTTATTTCAAAAGGTCCTTTAAAATTTCTGCGGCTTTTTGGGGATTAACCTTGCCCTTTGTCTCCTTCATAAACTGGCCAATTAAAAACTGAAGGGCCGTTTCTTTGCCTTTTTTGAAATCTTCAATGGCTTTTTGGTTCTCAGAAATTATTTTTTTGGCCTTTGTTTCAATTTCAGAACGGTCATCGATCTGAGACAAGCCCTTTTCTCTGATTAATTGAGAAGGGTCCCCGCCCGTTTTAAACATTTCCGGCAACAACATTTTTCCGATTTTTGAAGAAATTTTTCCTTCATAAATCAAAGTGATGAACTCGCCAAAATTTTCCGGAGTTATGGGAAATTTTTCTTTTTCAAAGGCTTTTCCTTTAATTAAAAATTGTAGGTCGGTTAAAAGATAATTCGTGCAAAGCTTAATCAGCTTTGTTTCTTCTTTTTTGGAAATTTTTCTTTTCATTTCAACCGAAGAAACCCAATCTTTCAACTCCGAATAAACTTTTTCAAAATATTCGCCCAAATCCTTGTTTTGCACAAAAATTTCAATTTCCCTTTCCGATAAATTATACTCTTTATTAAATCTTTCCCTTCTTTGATTGGGAAGCTCGGGAAGTTGTCTTTTTATTCTTGAAATATAATTTTTGGTTCCTGTTTTAAAGACGGGCAAATCCGGTTCCGGAAAATATCTGTAATCATGGGCTTCCTCTTTTGTCCTCTGGCTCTGGGTTTCGCCCTTTTCTTCCAGCCAGCCCCTGGTTTCCTGAACAATTTGCTCCCCCGATTCTAAAAGTTCCGTCTGTCTTTTTATTTCATAATCAATTCCCCTTTCTACGGACCTGAAAGAATTAATATTTTTTATTTCCACTTTTGTACCCAGTTTATTGTTTTTCCCGACTGAAATGTTCGCCTCCACCCTCATTTGTCCTTTTTCCATATCAGCCTTTGAAATGTCCAAGTATCTTAAAATAAGCTGAAGTTCTTGGGCAAATTCCCTGGCCTCTTTGGCTGAATTAATATCGGGCTCGGTAACCAGCTCCATTAAGGGAATCCCCGCCCTGTTAAAATCAGCCAAGCTGGAATCTTCGTCCACGGGATGAACCAGCCGGCCCGTGTCTTCTTCCAAATGAATTTCCCTGATTCTTATTTTTTTATTATTTATTTTTAAAAATCCTTGTTTGCAAAAAGGAATGTAAAACTGGCTGATTTGATAACCTTTGGGCAGGTCGGGATAAAAATAACTTTTTCGGTCAAATTTCGAGTCTTCTGAAATTTCACAATTTAAAGAAATTCCAGTTTTTATAACCCTTTCAATCGCCTCTTCGTTGGCAACCGGTAAAACTCCGGGGTGCCCCATACAAACCGGACAAACGTTAAAATTCGGACTTTTTTGGTCCGGGTCATTCAAGCAAGAACAAAACATTTTGGTTTTAGTCCCCAATTCAACGTGAATCTCCAATCCAATTACCGGCTTTAATTTCGCCATATAAATTATTTTTGGTTAAACGTTTCTTTTATTATCTGAACGCCGTAGCTCGTGCCGATTAAATCAGCGCCGGCTTCCACCATTTTTTTCAAATCCTCTAAGTTGGAAACACGGCCGGAAGCTTTAATCAATAATCCCGGGGCTGACTTTTTCATAATTGCCACATGCTTGGCCTTTTCTTCCATTTCCCGGCTTTCAAGCGGGTCTTTTGATGTGGCTGTTTTCACGCAAATGGCACCGGCTTCCTTGACCAATGTTGAAGCTTTCTCAATTTCCCCGTCTGTCAAAAACCCCGAACCGATTATCACTTTAGTAGGCAGAATCTTACAAATCGTTTTCAGGTCTTTTAAAACTTTGCCATATCTTTCATATTTTAAATCAATAATATTCATTACCACGTCTGTCTCGTCGGCTCCGTCTTTTTTAGCTTTTTTACAAGCTCTAACTCGCTGCAAGGTTGTGCTTTGCCCCATTGGCGGGTCAATTAAGATTATAACCTTGGTATTGCTTCCCTTTAATTCTTTTTTTGCCAATTTTGTCCATTTGGGATTAATGCAAACTCCTCTGAATCCGTATTCTTTAGCTTCTTGGCAGGTTTTCTTTATATCTTCAATGGTTGCTTTTAAATCAATGTTGGTTTGGTCGATAATTTTGGCTATTTGATTGATATTTTTCATATTTTTAGGTTATTTTCTATTATTTTTTTTGAATCTTCAAAAACCTCTTGAATTGATTTTTCTCCGTCAATTAAAAAAACATTATTGAATCTTGGAACTAATTTTTCAAAAATCGCCCAAATTCTATGCATTTTTTCTTTAACTTCAAAAAGGGTTTTTTCGGTTCCTCTTTTGGTAATTCTTCCCAGGCAAGTTTCGGGCTTCACTTTTAATAAAAAAGTAACGTCCGGCATTAAAAATTCTTTGTTTAACTGAATAAGCCATTCTAAGTCCAACCCGTCGGCAGTGCCGAAAGCAAAAGTAGAGAAAAAATAACGGTCAGAAATAACCATTTCCCCTCTTTCCAGGGCCGGTAAAATTTCTTTCTCTAAATGCTCTTTTCTGTCTTTGACAAATAATTTTTGGAGATTCTCGGCGGAAGTTTCTTTCTTTTTTTCCAAAACATCTTTTATTTCTTGGGCAACGCTTAAATTTTTAGTCGGTTCTTTGGTCGAAAAAACTTTAAATCCTTTTTTTTCCAAATATTCTTTCATAAGACTGACTTGAGTTGATTGGCCGGAACCATCTAATCCCTCAAAAACGATAAATTTTCCAGGATAATTATTGTTTTGCATATATTTCATATTATCATAATTTTTAAACAAAAAAAGCTCATTAATGAGCATTATTGTTTTTTATTCCTGTTTTATTCATTTCAATTAATAAAATTCTGATAATTTCCGCCTTGATCCTGGCTTTGGTTGTTGCTTCAAACACGCTTAAATAATAGATTCTATCTTCTTTGCATTTTTTTACTTCTTCGCAATTAAAACCGTTTATCAAACGAAAAAGAATTTTCTTTCCCCAGTTTGGATATACTATAATATCCACTCTGAATAAATCTCTGTTTATTACCAACTTATCGTTGAACCCTTGAATAACCTCTAATCTTTTAAGGTCTTGTAAGGCGGGGTTTATTATTTTTAATTGTTTTCCATCCATCTTCTCACCTTGTAAAATAACTAATTTTAAAAATAACAAATTGGGCTTCTTTTGTCAAAATCCACAATTGATTGCTTCTATTTAATTGATTTTATTGCTAAAATGTCTTAATGAATAAAAAAATATTACTTCTTTTAATTATTATTCTTTCAATAGCTTGTTTCTTTCGATTATGGAAACTGAATTCGATTCCACCGGGCCTCTATCCCGATGTCGCAATGAACGGAACTGATGCGCTGTCGGCGATAAAAAATCATGACTTTAAGATTTTTTACCCGGAAAACAACGGCCGGGAAGGATTGTTTATAAACTTAATAGGGTTTTCCTTTTTAATTTTTGGAATCAGTATTTGGTCGATAAAAATTGTTTCGGCCATTATCGGAATTTTGACGGTTTTGGGAATTTTTTTGTTCACCAAAGAAATTTTTAAACTTTCTAACTTTAAGCCCAATGTCTCGGATTTTATAGCTCTGCTTTCCTCTTTTTTTCTGGCTATTTCTTTTTGGCATGTAAATTTTTCAAGAATGGGATTTAGAGCAATTTTTACTCCTTTTATTTTGGTTTTTTCTCTTTATTTTTTATTTAAAGGACTTAGAACTAAAAAAATTTTGGATTTGATAATCGGCGGGGCTATTTTCGGTTTGGGTTTTCACACTTATATTTCCTTTAGATTGGCCGTACTTCTTTTGGCTTTCTTGTTTATTATATGGCTTTTGATTTATTACAAGGAAAAAATTCTTAAAAAATTCTTTCTTTTCTCTTTTTTTATTTTTATCTCTATTGTTATTGTGGCTATTCCCATTGGTTTTTATTTCATGCAACATCCCGGAGACTTTATCGGTCGGGCAACCGGTGTCTCGGTTTTTTCACAACCTAATCCCATAAAAAGCTTTGTAAGAAGTTTTGTGATTCACTTGGGAATGTTTAATTTTTACGGAGACCCCAACTGGAGACACAACATAGCTCTCTCTCCTATTTTCCCATGGCCGTCGCCGCTTTTATTCTGGCCGATAGGTATTGCATTTTTAATCGGATTTGTCCTTTCAATCAAAAAATCTCTTTATTTCTTAAAAAACAAAGATTATCCGCAGCTCCTTGTTTATTCGACCATATTAATTTGGCTTTTTGTAATGATTTTACCCAGCGCTTTAACTTACGAAGGCATTCCCCACGCCTTAAGGTCAATTGGGGCCATCCCTCCGGCTTTTATATTATCAGCCATAGGGTTTGTGTTTCTTTATCAAAAAATAAAAGATTTTCTGAAAGTAAAATCCAAGATCGCCTTGTTTCTGGGATTAATTCTTTGTCTTTCTTGGTTCTCGTATGGAGAATACAACAGATATTTTGTTGTTTGGGGTCAAAGTCCGGCAGTCAAAGGAGCATTTGACCAAGGTCTTTTTGATATTGGAAATTACCTTAATTCTTTGCCAAATAACGTAAAAACATATGTCATTGTTAATGAACTGCAATATCCGCTTTATGGCATCTCAATTCCCGGCCAAACACCGATGTTTATTGAAAATACTAAATTCGGTACAACTCGAGCCAATTATATTAAAGCCCAAGATTTGGATAAAATTGTTTTGGGCGATAAAAATACCGTTATTATTCCAATATACAAAAACTCGCTTTTTAATGAACTGAAAAGAAAGTTTCCTGAAGCAAAAATTATAGAAAAAGAAACTTTTGTTATTTTTGAAATAGAAAAATAAAATATCATCTCCAAGTTATTAGGATAAAATAAAATTTAAAAATTATGCAATTATCAAACAAATTAACTAATATTATCTGCGTTGTTGTTTTGGCTTTTATTTTTTTAATATCGGCTTTAAGCATGAAAGGCGATGCTCTAACCTTTGACGAGCTGGCCCATCTGCCGGCAGGCTACTCCTATTTAACCCAAAAAGATTACAGATTAAATCCTGAGCATCCCCCTTTGGTTAAAGATTTTTCCGCTCTTCCGCTTTTGTTCATGAATATCAATTTTCCCAAAGACAGCCCTGCTTGGCAGGAAGGGTCCCAGGGAAGATGGTGGGTGCAATTTAATTTCGGTTCGGATTTTTTATACCGCTCCGGAAACGATGCCGATAAAATAATATTCTGGGCCCGAGTCCCGATGATTCTGATTTTATTATTTTTAGGATGGTTCGCCTTCCGCTGGGCAAAAGAATTGGGAGGCAATAAATTAGCTCTCCTGGTTTTGACTGTTTTTTCTTTTTCTCCCACTTTTATCGCCAATGGAAGATTCGTAACCACCGATGTGGCCGCTGCCCTCGGGGCTACCCTAGCTACTTATTATTATTTAAAATTTCTTAAAAATCCGTCCAAGAAAAATATCATTTTTGGTGGATTAGCCTTGGGAATATCTTTATTATTTAAATTTTCATTGATTTTGCTTTTTCCTTTTTTCGCGGTAATTACAATTGTTTTTATATTTTTAGAAAACGGCAATAAATTTAAAAACTTATTAAAATATATTTTCCCGGGCTTCGCTTTGCTTTTCTTAGCTCTCGGTGTTATCTGGCTTGTTTATGGATATCATATGATAAACTATCCTTCCGACTTGCAATATAGCGAAACCAAAGCTTTCCTGGAAACCACTGCCATTCCAAAACCCATTATCAATTTGAATCTCGCAATGACAAAAAACCCTGTAACCCGGCCGATAGCCCAATATGCGGAAGGCCTTTTAATGGCAACCAACAGAACTGCTACCGGCAACACCACTTATTTCTTTGGAATGGTTTCGGCCGCCGGTTGGTGGTTTTATTTTCCGGTCGTTTATTTTATAAAATTGCCCTTAGCTTTCCACCTTCTCACTCTAATTTCCATTTTAGCGAGCGCCGTTTTAATTAAAAAAATAGTTTTCAAAGAAATTCTAAATAACATCAAGAATTGGGTGAGAAATCATTTTACAGAATTTTCAATGATGATTTTTGTATTGATATACTGGATAACCTCAATGGCAGGCTCCCTTAATATAGGAGTCAGGCACCTCTTGCCTTCTCTGCCCTTTATCTTCATTTTGACCTGCCTTGGTATTAATAACTTCTTAAATAACATCAAAAAAGCTCCTTTTAAAAAAGCAGCTTTATTTTTGATAATAATTTTACTCGGCTGGTATATTGGTTCTTCTTTAATGGTTTTTCCTTATTTTTTAACTTACTTTAATGAAACGGTCGGCGGCCCTAAAAACGGATATAAATATGTGGTTGATTCAAATTTGGATTGGGGGCAGGATTTTAAAAGATTAAAAAGCTGGATGGAAGAAAACAATGTTAACAAAATCTACATTGATTATTTCGGCGGAGCTGACCTTGATTATTACATAAAAGGAAAATATGTAAGATGGGATGGGAAAAAATCTCCGAACGACTTGCCAAAGGGCAATTATTTGGTGGTGTCTGCCAACCAACTTCAGGGAGGACGGGCCATGGCTTTGCCGGATTACACGGAAAGAACCGACTATTATGATTGGCTTAATCAATATAATCCTGTAGCTTTTATTGGTAATTCAATCTTTGTTTACTATATAAAATAAAAACTGGCTATCACCCCAAGTGTTATTTAATTTATTTGTAGTAAACTTGATTTCCAAATCTTAAATCAATATATTCAAGATTTCTCAGCTCTTTCGGAGAAATCTTTTCTTTTAAAATCACGCTTAAATTTAAAACTTGCTGGGAAATATCTCCCAAAAGGTCAAAATAAACTTCGAAACCCTCGGAAGTTTTAACGTTTAACCTTTGCTCGTTTAGAATTTCTGCGAAGTCAATTCGAAATTCCAAGTTTTTGTTTTTAAACTCAGGTTCAACTTTTAAAATTTGGCCCATCCATTCTTCTTCAATCAAGTTATTCCCAAGTTTTATTTCTTGGGTAAACTCCGGCTTTTTTATCAATAAAAAATTTTGTTTTTCTTCGGTTTTTTCAAAAACTATTCCTGATTTATCAATTAAAAAATAATTGTTGTCTTTTTCAAGAACAGCAACGGGGCTTCTCTCTTTTATTAAAACCATCAATTTATCGGGAATTTTTTTGAAAAAATTAACTTTTTCAATTTCCGGATATTTTTTTAAAATACTTTCCTCAATTTCTTTTAAGTCCGCTAAAAATAAGCTTTTGGAATTAAAAAACAAAATCTTTTTTATTAATTTATCTTCTATCGGACCCTTTAAATTATCTGAGGAAATTTTTTGGTTTCCGGAAATTTCAATTTTTTTAATTTGAAAAAATGGAGAAAAATAAATTAAATAAAAAATTGTAAAAAATAATAAAACAGGAATAAAATAAAATATTTTTCGTTTTCTCCTCGACCGGTATTTATTAAATTTCCCATAATATTTAATTTTTTTCATAGTCCTCTTTTAATTTTCCTCAATTTTTCAATCATCCAATTGAACCAATATTTTTGAGAAAGAATAAAATCCTGGGTTTTTACATATTCATAAGCACCGCCGCCAAAGCCCATTTTAAATAAAGTGGGGCCGGACCAAGGATGTTTTGGAAATTTTTGAGGATCAATATAACCCCAAAAATCATAAAAATTGCATCCCCTTTTTTTTGCCTCTTTTATTGCCTCCCATTGCAACAAATAAGGAATTGAAAATTCGGCGTATTTTGAAAGGGATGCTGCCTGATGATAAAAACCGATGCCCGACCAAAAAACGACCAAAGCTGCTGACGCTATCTCTCCCTTATATTTTCCAAAAAATAAAAGAGCTTGATTGTCTTTTGAAAAAACTTCGAATTCATTTTTTATATATTCATCTGAAAAAGGAACAAATTTCTGCCTTTTTGCCACTTCTTTACTAAGATTTTGGTAAATGCCAAGACCGTCCAATTTTTCGCTCTTTTCAATCGTAATGTCTTGATTTTTTACTGCCTGGCGGATGAGATAACGGGTAGTTTTTCGCATGTTCTGTAAAATTTCTTCCTCAGAAAGCGATATATCAAGTTTCCAGGTGGCTTCATAGGCATTTGCGTGTATCGGGGCTTTTTTAAATCTCAAGTTCATCAAAATGTCTTGATTTTCCTGATTTAATTCCCAAAGAGGATTCATCCGGATAAAATTCGCTTTTTCTTCTTTGCCTACTCTTTTTAATTCTTCCAATAAATTCTTTAGCATTTCATATCTAATATGGGCATTGCCCTCCGAAGCTTTAGCGAAGGAGGGTCCATGTTGTATCAATAAAAATTTCCCTCTTTTGGCTTGAATTTTTGTAATTAAAGCGCAGGCAACCAATTCTTCATTGTCATATGTCCCCAATCTCCAGATTTTATTTCTCATTGCCTTCTGAAATTCTCCCCAATTCCAAGACTGAAGAAATGTTTTTTCTCTTATTTCTTTAAAAAAGCTTTCCCAGGTATTCTTTTCCTTTATTTCTTTTAAATTCATAAATTAATTATTTTTAACTTCTTCTTTGGTGAAAAAATTAGTTTTGACCCAATCAATGGTCTTATTCGCATCGTCTTTTAGGCTGTCTGAATCGGTAAGCCAGTTTTCCGAACCCAGAAGAATAATTACGATTTTTCTTTTTATATTATCTTTGTCTGAAAACTCAAATAAAAATATTCCATTATATTTTGACTCTTTAATATAGCCGGTTTTTCCGCCGATAAAATCAGTATCAGTCGAAAATAAATTCTTGTTTAAAAGGCCTGTGAAGGTTAATTCTCCGTAAGAATTCACTTTTTCTTCTTTGGTGATTTTCCAAATAGGAGGACGGTTATTCAAAATGTATCTTGCCAAATAAAACAAATCCCTTGGCGTAGAAATGTTTTCTTCACTTAAACCATGAGGGTCGACAAAAATAGTATCCTGCATCAAAATTGCTTTTGCTTTTTCATTCATTAATCTGATGGTTTTCTCCCGACCTAAAAGATTGCTTACAACCTCGGCCGCATCATTTGAAGATTCAATAAGCATAGGATAAAACAAATCCACCACCTTGAAGGTTTTCCCGGAAACTAAACCAGTAGTTGTTCCCAAGGGCTTTAACATGCTTGGAGTTATCTCGATAGACCTTCTTAAATCGATGTTTTCAGCTACTGCAACCGCGGTCATTAACTGAGTTAAAGAAGCAATCGGATGTTTTTCTTCCATTTTTTTATCAGCCAATACAAACCCCGAATCCAAGTCTGCCACCAAATAACTTTTAGCCGAAAGCGAGGGAAAGTCACTTATTTCTTTTTTGAAATAAGGCAAATAATTATCTTTATATTTATCAATAACCAAAACCGGAATTTCTTTTTCTGTTAAATTAAAAATGGTTTCCGAATCTTTATCAGAAAGCTGAACACAGCCGCCGGTAACGTTTACAAAACGCTTATTTCCCTCTTCATAATAAGGAACACCGTGAAGATAATATTTGCCGTAAAAATTCATCGCGTAAGGCATATAAACTTCAGCTATTGCGGAGAAAGCTATTCTGTATTTGGAAATTATCTTATATAGGCCTGCTGCCGTTCCTCCCCATTCCTGAGGGTCTCCTTTTGCCAAAATTTCAACTTCTTTTTTCAACTCCCCTTCTTGCCAAATTCTTGTTTTCATTTCCGGAAAATTTATCTCCAAAAAAGAGGAGGTGGCTTTTTGGGAAATAATTTCATTCTTTAATTCTTCAAAAAAAGGAACGATTTTAATTTCCCGCTCTTTTTCATTTTTAATAATTTTTTTATCGGGAAAGGTCAGATTGGGATAAGAAAAACTAATTTTTGATTCTATAAAAAAATTAAAAAATAAAATTCCACACAAAAATCCAATTATCAGGATTAAAACAATAAAAATAATTTTCCTAATCATAAAAATTATCAGAACTTCTTCAGCAAATCTGCGATTTCTTTTGCTTTTTCCTTTGACAGGTTAATATGAGTCGGCAAATTTAAAATCTTTGATGCAACTTCTTCGGCTTTCGGACAGGAACCAAAAATATAACCCATTTTTTTAATATCGTTTCCCGGGGGAACAACGGGTACTTTCCGCCAACCGTCATTTAAAAGAATTCTTTTCTTTCTGAATTCTTTCAAAATCTTTTCGGAATCTTGAACTAAAACCGGATATTTCATAAAAATAATTTCTTTTTGTTCTTTATTTTTTGAAAAAGGAAGTAAAAACGCGGGACTTTCTTTCAAATTTTCTTCGTAAATTTTGGCTATCTCCCGGCGATGGAAATTAAATCTTTCCAGTTTTTGAAACTGGTTCAGGGCTAAAATTGCCAAAGCATTGGGAAATTTCTTAGAATTACCCTTGGAAAACTTGCCCTTTTTTTCTTTTGAAGAAACGGCTTTTGATAAAATTCTAATTTTCTGAAAAAATATCAAACAAAATTTTCCTAAAGTCGGAAAACGATAAAGCGGAAAAATTAGGCTATTTATTAAAATCGGGTGCAATAATTGCTGAAAAATCCAAAAACCGGAGGGATAGTTCAATTTCTCTTTAAAATTAATGATTTTTCGGCCAAGCTCTTTATTGTTTGTTGTGATAAAACCGCCAAAAACCGAAGAAATGATTTTATCCCGGCCAAAACTGAAAAAAGCGATATCTCCCATTGTTCCGCACAACTTATCTTGAAATTTAGCCCCTAGAGAATGGGCACAATCCTCAATTAAAATTAAATTATGTTTTTTGGATATTTCCATGATCTTATCCATTTGAGCGGGAAAACCAAAGGTATGCTGAACCATTATTGCCTTGGACCTGGGGCTAATCTTTTTTTCCAAATCATCGGGGCTCATATTCAGGGTATCTTCTATGTCCACAAAAACAGGCTTTGCTTTTGTTCGTAAAATAGGAATTATTGCTGAATTACAGGTAAAACCTTGGAGTAAAACCTCATCTCCCTCTTTTATTTGAAGAACCTCTAAAATTGCCGACAAACAAGCCCGTCCGCTGTTAAAAAGAACCGTATATTTAACCGCAAAATATCTCTTTAGCTCTCCTTCTAAGGTTTTAACTTGTTCCCCCTTTTTCCATGACTTAAAATCGCCAATTGTTTTTTTGGCCAGCTGAACATCGTCTTTTTCAGTATTGGGAGATAAAGATATTAATATTGTTTTTGGTTCTTGATTAAATATTTTTTTCATGGTATATTAATTAAGAGGTGAAAAGATGGATATGTGGTTAATTAAAGAAAGAATAGCTCTCCGTTTTCTAGCAGCTAAGATAGTAATATATCATATTGCAGGAATACCGGAATATCTTCTGAAAAAACGCTGATCCTTTAAAACAACCGGGGGTTGTAATTAAATTACACCCTCTTTTTTTATTTAAAAAAATTAAATAATTTTTTAGGGATTCTGCTTTCCAATAAAATCACGTCTTCTTTGTTGGAAAAATTTTTTATTCTTTCAAAAATTTCTTTCGGGCTCTCCATAAATAAAATATTTTCTTCTTTCATTTCTTTTTTCATTGCCCCTTCTTTTATTTCTTCAAAAAAATCTTCGGTTGTTATAATCGTCAAATCACAAACTTCCCCGATTTTCTCCCCTATTTTAAAATGAATTTCTTTGGCTTTTTCTCCCAACTCAATTAAACAAGGCATAATAATAACTCTTTTGCCTTTAAAGCTTTTTAAATACTCCAAATGAGCCAGCACTCCATTGGGATTAGCGGAATAAGTAGCATCTATAATATTTAAATTACTGATTTTTTTAATTTCAATGCCCGGAAATTTATTTTTAATCTTTTTTACGACGGAAAAAATTTCTTCGTCCTTCATCCCAATTTCTTTTGCCACCGCCATAGCTCCCAAAATGTTTTCTCCGCCCGAAAAAGCGGCTTCTCTTCCATAAAGAATTTTTCTGATGGTACTCTTTTCATACAAATCACGACAATATTCGTTTTTTTCATTAAAGAACGCTACTCCTTCTTTGGGCAAACTATCAATCAATTCTTTGCCGCCCTCGGCTGAAAGTAAATTTTCCATATTCCCAAAAGTTGCCAGATGTTGTTCGTTGACGCCGGTCACTATGCCAATTTTGGGGCTTACAATATCGCACAAAAGCTTTATTCCCCCTTTTTGATAAGCCCCCATTTCACAAATAAAAATCTGATGTTCTGCCTTTATATCGTTTAAAACACACCTTGAAACTCCAACTTCCGAATTTTGATGTTCTTTGGTTTTTACTACTTTAAATTTTTCGGAAAGAATTTGAGCTAAAAATTCTTTGGTTGAGGTTTTCCCGTAGCTTCCGGTAATGCCGATGACTTTTAAATTTTTGAATTCTTTTATTTTTTGTGTCGCTTTTTTAATTGTTTTATTCCGCCAGAAAATAGCAAAAGGCTCAAAAGAAAAAATCAAGCCCGAAAAAAACAAAGGGGAAAGAATACTGAGGGTCAATAAGGCAATATAAAAAATTCTATCGGGCAAGATTGAAAAATAGATTATAATTAAAATTTCCAAAATAAATCCGGCTCCCAAAATTAAGGAAGTTTTTTTGGTAATAACCGGAATTCTTAAATCGCGGGAATAAAAACTTTTTAATATTTCCGCCAGGAAAACCAAAACTAAAACATAAACAAAAAAATCATAAAAAAACAAACCCAAGATCAAAACCGCCTCGGCAATCAATAAATATTTGTTTATTATATTTTTGCCTTTTGTCGTCTGAAAATGAGCTTTAAATCTTCCGACGTGATATTCTTTTAATTGCCAAAGCCAAACCCAAAAAAATAATTTTTTGAAAAAAAGCAAAAACCATAAAAAAATAATTAAATATTTCATTTTTCTTCAATAAAATCTAAAATTTTAGGTCCTACAATTTCCGGATTTTCAAAATAAGCCGTATGATTTAAACCTTCTAAAATTTCCAGCTTTGAATTTACGATTTTTTCTTTCATAAAATAAGCGTCAGAAAGAGGAGTTACATTATCTTTCCCTCCCCATAAAATTAAGGTTTTTACTTTAATCTCAGCTAATAAATCACTCAAATCTTCGTTAATCACATTTTTAAAAGTCTCTTTCATTATACCTTCTAATTTTATATAATCAGTTTTTCTTAAAATAAACTTATAAAAAAATTTTCGGAATAAATCATAGCCCGGCAAAAAATGTAATTGTTTAAAAATTAATGAAGAATTTGCAATGAAATTTTCTTTAGATTTAATTCCGGCAGCAGACAACAGAATTAAACCCTTTAATTTTTCAGGATGTTTTATTGCAAATTTAATGGCAATTCTCCCTCCGAAAGAATGACCTAATAAAAAAAATGGTTCAGTTAGTTCTCCTGAATTTTTTTTGTCCTCAATGAATTTTTCCATCCAATTAAGATAATCATTTAAGCTCCATGGATTATTCAATTTCGTTTCTTCTTTAAAACCGGGTAAATCCGGAATTTCGGCTTTTATTCCTTCTTTTTCAACTATTTCTTTCACTTTTTGCCATCTTTCTTTTAAACTATACCATCCATGGAGAATAACAATGGATTTTTGATTATTTTCCATTTTTAAAAGAAATTTTATCTGATTTCTTTAAAATTTAAATATTCCCAAAGAGCTTCCGGCACTTTAATGCTTCCATCTTTTTGCTGATTGTTCTCAATTATGGCAATTAAAATTCTGCCTAAAGCAAAAGCCGTGCCATTCAAAGCATGGACAATTTCAAGCCTGTTGTTCTTTGAATTCCTAAAACGGATATTCAGCCTTCTTGCTTGAAAATCAGTGTCGTTAAAGGTGGTGTGAGTTTCACGGTATCGATTTTCGCTGGGCAGCCAAGCTTCGATGTCATAGGCAGCTGCTGCCGGAAAACCCAAGTCTCCGGTACAAATTTGAACTACTCGGTAGGGAATTTTTAAAAGCCCCATCAATTCTTCTTGAATTGATAAAAGATTTTTATGTTCTTCTTCCGATTTTTCAGGAAGACAAAAACTGAACATCTCAATTTTATCAAACTGATGAACTCTGAAAATTCCCTTAGTGTCTTTCCCATAGGAACCGGCTTCCCTTCTGAAACAAGTTGAATAACCAACGTATCTCTTTGGCAAGTCTTTTTCTTGGAAAACCTCTCCGCTGTGCATCGAAACTAACGGCTGTTCAGCGGAGCCTGTTAAGTAAAGTTTGTCTTTTTCTATAAAATATTTCTCCTCTGAATCTTTTTCCGACAGATGTCCCGTTCCCTTCATCATCTCCGGACTTAACATAACCGGCGGAAGAATCGGTAAAAAACCTTTTTTAATTAGAATGTCCAGAGTAAATTTTATCAAAGCGAACTGTAAAAAAACTGCTTCATTTTTTATAAAGCCGAATCTCGTTCCGGAAATCTTAGCCGCTCTTTCCGTGTCAATCAGGTCAAACGTTTTCGCTATCTCAAAATAATCTTTTATTTTAAAATCAAATTTAGTTTTTTCGCCCACTTCTCTTAAAACAACGTTTCCGGTTTGATCATTGCCTAAAGGCACTTCTTTTGAGGGCAAGTTGGGAACCTTCAACATTAAATCGTTAAAATCATTTTCAAGTTTATTAAATTTTTCCTGCAAAACTTCTTCTTTTTTGTCGATTTTTTTCATTGCAGAAACAATCTTTTGCTTCTCTGTTTTTGTTTTACTTTGGACTATCTCTTTGGTGGCTTTGTTCTTTTTTGCTCTTAACCCTTCGAGGCTAATTAAAGCTTCTTTTCTTTTTTCGTCCAATTTTAAAAGCAGGTCAATGTCGACTTTTGCCTTTTTATTTTGGCAACCTTCTTTAACTTTATCAATATTTTCGCGAATAAATTTAATGTCTAACACGATATTTATTTAAATTTTATTTTTTAAATTTATTTAGGACGCATTAAGGGAAAAATCTGACATTCTCTCATGGGTTTATCCATTAAAAATGAAAACAACCTCTCAGATACTCCAAATCCGCAGGTTGGCGGCATCCCGTATTCCAAAGCCTCCACAAATTCAGCGTCAAACATTTGGGCTTCCTGGTCGCCTTTGTCGCGCAATTTTTGCTGTTCCTTGAATCTTTCCGCCTGATCAATTGGGTCATTAAGCTCTGAATAGCCGTTGCCGTTTTCAGAACCGGCCAAAATTACCTGGAATCTTAAGGCCACTTTTGGATCTTTTTCTTTTCTTTTTGCCAAAGGAGACACTTCAATTGGAATATTGATTAAAAACCCGGGGCCTGAAATATTTTTTCTACAATATTTCCATAAATTATCAATTGCTCTTTTTTTATTAAATCCTTTTTTGTCATAATCAATGCCAAGTTTTTTTAAAATAGTTTCCATTTCAGTTAAGCTTGCCTGAAAAATATCTATGCCGGTTTCTTTACTAATAATTTTACCGTAGTCATATTTTTCCCATTTTTTTGAAAGGTCAATATCAAAACCTCTTGTCTTAAACTTTAAGGTCCTGAATGTTTTTTTAGCGACGTATTTGTACATTTCTTCAACCAACTCCATTCCCTGCTCATAATCAGCGTAGGCCCAATAAAATTCCATTTGAGCATAGTCTTGCAAGTGTTCCGCATCCATTCCTTCGTTTCTGAATTGGCGCCCAAGTTCGAAAACTTTTTCAAAACCGGCAACCATTAATCTTTTTTGCCAAAGTTCGCCCATTGAAATACGCAAATAAACATCCAAATCTAAGGCATTGTGGTGGGTTATAAAAGGCCTTGCATCGGCTCCGCCGGCAGTAACTTCAAAAACCGGAGTTTCAACTTCCAAGAATCCTTTTTTTACCAAAAATTCCCTCATTGAATTCCAGAAAACAGCCCTCTTCAAAATCATATCTTTTACTTCCGCGTTAAACAAAATATCCAAATATCTTTTTCTTAATCTTTCTTCAACATCTTGAATCCCGTGCCATTTTTCCGGCAAAGGTAAAAGGGATTTTGCTAACATTTTAAAATCCCGGGCCTCGATGGTTTTCTCCCCTTTTTTCGTTTCAAACAAAATGCCTCTTAGCTCAACAAAATCACCGATGTCAAAATTATCTGTAAAAAATTGATAGCTTTTCTCGCCCAGGCCGTCTTTTTTTAAAAAACCTTGGATTTTTCCGGTACCATCCTCAATGTCTAAAAAAGTTAAGCTGCCATGGCCTCTTTGCGATTTAATTCGTCCGGCCAAAATCACCTCTTTTTTCAAAGAAGCTAATTTTTTAAAATCAGCTAAAACCTCGCTGATTTGGTGGGTTCTTTTGGTTGTTCCGGGATAGGGATTGGTGCCTGATTTTCTTATTTTTTCCAGTTTTTCTAATCTAATTTTTCTAATATCCGCGTTTAACATATTATTTTTATTTTACTTTATTTGCCCAATAAGTCAAAAGAATTGAGCCCTCTTAAAGGGCTCAATTCCGAAAATAAAATTCAACTTTTATAACTTCTTAGCGCTAAAAAGTAAAAAAGTTTAATTATTCTTTTTCTTTCATTTTCTTTTTCACGTCTTCCAAAAATTCTGCGGCAGCATCCTTCCCTCCCAAACCAAAAGCCAAACCTCCGGCAATCACCAAAAATGCTATAAAACCGGTAAACAAAGTCATAATTAATTCCTCGGCAATTCCCAGCTGAATTAAGATGGCCAGAACGGCAAAAACCCAAATCGCTCCTCTTGTCAATGTTTCCAATAAACTGCCGTATTTTATTTCCAATCCTTCAATCCCGGCTCTGATGATTTTTGGCAAGTATTCTGCGACAATTACCGCTACCACAAAAATAGCCGCTGCCACTATAATATTCGGCAACCAAGCAGCTATATTGGTGACAAAAATAGCAAATTGAATAAACCCTAAAATCTCTACGGCTGCTATTAAAAAAGAAACGAATAAAACCCATTTAACTATGGCTCCGATAAACCCTGAAGGGTCGATTTTCCATTCAGCTTTTTGTAAAGCGTGTTTCCAAACTCCTTTTTCAAAAAGAGTGTCAAATTTTATTCTTCTCAAAATTTCTGTTACTACCTTTCCAATCCCTACGGCCACAAGCCAACCGATTATTACAACAATCAATGCTATAAGGATTTTAGGAAGATAAGATATTGAATCTTGTAAAAGACCTTGTAAACTTTCACGGATAATCATAGACCAACTTGTCATGTTTTTAAATTTTTATTTTTTTTGCTTCGACCTTTAAAATAATTCAATATTTTCCTAATGAAATAGGAAAAATCAAATTTATTAAGTTTATGTTATTTTAGCAAAAATAGCCTTAAAGTGATTGTGGATAACTTTATTTAAAACAAAAAACCGTCTAAATGGCGATTTTTTTGCGGGGACTACGGGACACGTTTAGAACCTTTGGGTGGGTAGAAATTGATAAAAACTATGAAAATTATTTAGCTATTATTACACATTTGTTATTAACACACGCACAATTTCCCTTTTCGCAATCTAACGGTCCTTCACAACTTTGAGTACAGAACACATTGCACACTCCTCTATATGCTTTATTAATGCATGAATCAGGGTGACAGCAAGCCGAACCAACGCAATCTGAATCAATTTCACAATTTTTCATATTATCAGTAGTTTCTTCAATAAACTTAAAAGTAGAAAGCATTTGGTTATAAATTCCTTCTTCATCTTTGATAGGTCCTACGGTTTCTTCCATCCCACCCCACAGAAAATTGATATTATAAACTTTATTTTCCTTTAATAAAAAAATTCCCTCTAAATAAGAATCGCCGCAGTAATGTGCGCCTTTAATTCCTTCAACACCAGCAATTGAAATTGGTTTTCTTTCTCCAACGGAACCGCATATATTTTGGTCATAAAAATCAAGCCATTGAGTAAGAGATAAATTATTGGGATTATTATAAATATATAAGTCAACCATTTTACCTTCACCATTTTGCTCTCTAATGGTAACATTAGCGTAATAATTCTCGTTATTATAATCCTCGTCTATAGGCCACTTTTCGGGATACTTTATCTCAAACCCATACTCCTCATTACTATAAGTCTTCCAATCAGCGGTTTCGTCTTGCTCACCCATACAACTTATTGAACCTCTGCCCGTTCCCATTTCTCTAATTTTATAATTCCCATTTTCTTTAATTGCATCTACAAATTCTTGTTTATTTTTAACCCAATTGCCATCCTCTTTACCATTACCAGCCACCCAATTAGTTAAATTATTATTTTGGTCTTTAAGGGTCTCAACTGAATAATTAACAGTAAATCCAAAACAATCGTCTTCGGTCATATCTATTTTAATATCATTAATTATATAACTTTTAATTCTGTCATTAAGGGTCGTATCTGTATTTTTATATTTATCTAAATAATCACTAAAAAGATTTTGTGCCGTTTCTTTCAAATCTGTTGTTTGCTCTTTATTCTCTAATAATGTTGGTTCAATTTTCTCTTTCTGTATCTCTGAACATTGCCACAAGGTAAAACCGCCCAAAAGAACAGATAAGATTAATATAATACCAATTGCTATTGGTGTAGATATTTTTTTATTCATATTGTTTCATTCTACCAAAAAACCGCCTTACTAAAAAGCGGTTGTTGTTTGCGGGGACTCGTAGACAACGTTAGAACCAGGATTAGGGAAAATAATGGGGTTTTTATGATGGATTTAGTCCATTAATGAACTATGTTAGGAACTACTTTATTTAAATTCATAAAAAATTAATCCAAAATCAGTGGTCGCTGTCATTATTTTTTGTGGCAGTTTATCTTTTAAGAAGCTAAATATATCTCCTAGGTTATTGGGTTCGGAGTAAATAACAATAAAAGTTTTATATAATTTAGACAAAAAAGTTGTTTGTTTTTTCTTAAGATAGAAAATATCACCCATTATTTGTTCTTCTGCTTTAAATATTTTTCCTAAATCCGTTTCTTTATTGGGCGTATAGCCCCTGTAAGTTGTGTAAACATAAAAACATTCAAATTCGTTCCAAGAATAAGATTTCTTCTTTTTTCCTTTAGAAATTTGAACTCCTGCATTGTCTAAACGAAAAGTTCTTAATTGATATGGATTAATCTTATTAAAGAAATATATAAGTAAAATACCTACAGCTACTGCAATTACAATAAATAAAAGCTCTTTTAAAGCAGCGTTAGTGCCATGTTGAATTTTAGTAGACCAAAATCCTGAATAGAAACTAAAGAAAGAAAAAATAATAAAAGAAAGAATTATCCACCATGTTTTTGAAATAAATTGTTGTAGTCTTTCTCTTTTTTCCGAAGGCGTTATTTCCCATTCAATTATTGATGTATTTTTAATTTCCATATTATTTAATTCTACCAAAAAACCGCTCTATTAAAAAGGTTTTGCTTAGCGGGGACTCGTAGACGACATTAGAACCAGAATTAGGGAGAATGGAGGGGTCTATATGGTAGATTTGGCGACAATTTGACGATGTTAGAACCTGTTTTACTGTGTGAAATTTGAAACATTCCAAATTACATCCCATTTTTGGTCTTCTTCATATATGTTAAGAAAAGAGTTCCATTTATAACGAGTTTCTATTCCAGGGCTGTTGAGCCCCATTTCTTCAAATATCAAAAGGTTATGCATTCCGTTTATTTTCGTTTTTTCAATCTTATCAACCCATCCTCCAACATCTAAAATTGTTTTCCATTCATTCCCAATCTTCTTATAAACATTAGAAAATTCAATCTGACCTCCACACCAATAGTCAACAACATATTCTTCTGTTTCTAAATTGTCATCTAATTCAATCTTAAAAATTTTTACTATAAAAGATTTCTCATATTCGGTAGAGCATTCTTTGTGGTCTTCTTTTGCTTTACTTTCTAACTCTTCTTTAACTCCTGCCGATATTTCCTGCTTCTCAACAAGGTTAGGAATAATCTCATTTATTTTTAATTCTTTTTCTCCTACATTAATCGCAACAATCTTACCATTCTCTTTTTCAACGTATATTCTATTATTATCAATTCCTTTTATAAACACATCTCCGCCAGGAGTCTTACATAAGGAAGAATAAGGATAATGTGAATAAGTATCATTATCAACTTGATATCCATTAGCAACACATTCTTCAAAATTAGTTACCGTTATTATCGTTGATGTCGCCATTTCTTCTTTCTCTGGAACCTTAATTTCTATTATTTGGCTCGCATTTTTCTCTATCTCTGCAATCTGCCAATAAGTAAATATTATTAATGCAACAGATAGGATTAAAATAATCCCTATGGCTATTGGTGTAGATATTTTCTTGTTCATATTCCCCTATTCTACCAAAAAACCGCCTCATTAAAAAGCGGCTGTTGTTTGCGGGGACTTGTAGACGTAGCATAAGTCCTGAGTACCCCCGAAGGACTTAGTCCTGAGCCTGCCGAAGGGTTAGAACCAGGATTAGGGAGAATAATGGGGATTTTTGTGATAAATTTAGGTTTTCTTACCGAACCATGTTAGAGCCTGTTATACATAGAGAGAAGCAATAGCCGCTAAAATAATACTTAATATCGCAAACCACTGTCCTTTCAATTCTTTCTTCTTAACATAAATTAAAGCTATTACTCCTAATATTAAAGCTGCAAAATTACCACCATAATCTAAAAGGCTATAAACAGTTTCGCGAGGAAAAGGATAAGGAATATATCTATCAATAAATGGAATAAGAAAAACAAAAGTTGAAAAAATAAAACTAAGAATTGCTAATTTACTTATTTTTTTCATGTTCTTTTATTCTACCAAAAAACCGCCTTATTAAAAAGCGGTGTTGTCGGCGGGGACTACGGGACTCGAACTTTCAGTGGACCTAGGCAGAATCCCTGCCTGCCGGCAGGCAGGGAACTGTTCCATCCCTACTTGTTCCGATAACTTTGGTGGACCCGGCGGGAATCGAACCCACAATCTCCTCATTGCAAATGAGGCGTTCTACCACTAAACTACGGGCCCACCAAAGTTATCAGGAATCCTCGATTTCCAATCGGGACAAATGTAGTGTTCTGCCATTAAACTATAGCAAGCTGAAGCTTGATATATCAAAATTCTGTTTTGCTATAGGCCCTTTTATAAGTGGGCGTGGAAGGAATCGAACCTTCGACCTCGTTCTTATCAGGAACGCGCTCTACCACTGAGCCACACGCCCTTATAACATGATTTTAATTAAAAATACAAAAACTGTAAACCCCCTCCCTTATAATAAGGGAGGGGGGTAAAGGCTTTTGTTTTTTAAGTTAGTATCTTAGAGTCGTTTCGAACTAAGCAATCGATCTTTGAAGGTACCGCGCAGAATATACTCTCTATTCACGCAGGCGCGGAATTGTTAAAAACAATTTTCCGCGGTTCGATTAATACCTTATAATTAAAATCCAAATTTCCGATTTCAATTATAGCCGACACTTAAAATTAAATAATTGATCCATCCCCAGGTTCCCCTAGGGGTGCCTTGTTACGACTTCGTCCTAATTACTAATCCTACCTTAAGACCTGCTAAAGCAGGCATATTGGGTATTATTAGCTCTTCTGACGTGACGGGCGGTGAGTACAAGACCCAGGAACATATTCATCGCCACATAGCTGATTGGCGATTACTAGCGATTCCAGCTTCATAAGGTCGGGTTTCAGACCTCAATCCGAACTGAGACCGGTTTTGGTGGGATTAGCTCCACGTTGCCGTTTAGCAACCCATTGTACCGGCCATTGTACCACGTGTGCAGCCCAGGACATCAAAGGGCCATGCTGATTTGGCGTCATCCCCGCCTTCCTCCCGATCGTCTCGGGCAGTTCTCTGTGACATATAAAACACAGAGTAGGGGTTGCGCAGGTTTCCCCATTTAAGGGAGCAACTCAAGCCACCTGCTGACGACAACCATGCAGCACCTGAACTAGTGTCCTTGTGGGTAGTCTCTGATTTCTCAGAGGTTTCACTAGTCTGTCAAGTCCTGGTAAGGTTCCTCGTTTGTTGTCGAATTGAGCCACATGGTCCACCGCTTGTGTGGGTCCCCGTCTATTCCTTTGAGTTTCGACGTTTACGGTATACTTCCCAGGCGGGATACTTAACGCGTTAGCTTCGCCACTGCAAGGGTCGACACTTACAATAGCCAGTATCCATCGTTTACAGCGTGGACTACAAGGGTATCTAATCCTTTTTGCTCCCCACGCTTTCGTCTCTCAGCGTCAGGATTGTTCTAGTTGAATGCCTTCGCTTTTGGTATTCCCGACGATATCAACGGATTTCACCCCTACACCGTCGGTTCTAACAACCCCTAACATCCTCTAGTCGAACAGTATTTCCAGCATCCTCAAAGTTAAGCTTTAAGTATTTAGCCAGAAACTTTTTCGACCGCCTACAGACACTTTACGCCCAGTAAATCCGGATAACGCTTGGGGCACTCGTATTACCGCCTCTGCTGGCACGAGTTTAGAGACCCCTTATTCCTGGAGTACATTCATCCCGATAAATCGGGATTAATCCCCCAGAAAAGCTCTTTACACAACAATGTTTCTTCGAGCACGCGGCGTCGCTCGTTCAGGCTTTCGCCCATTGACGAAGATTCTCGACTGCTGCCTCCCGTAGGAGTAGGGCCCGTGTCTCAGTGCCCTCGTTGGGGATCGTGCTCTCACACCCCCTACCCGTCATAGCCTTGGTAAGCCGTTACCTTACCAACAAGCTGATAGGCCGCAGCCCTATCCCGTACCGGCTTACGCCTTTACCCCTCGCTTACGCTCGGGGACTATCGGGAATTAGCTCCGATTTCTCGGAGTTATGCCCGTGTTCGGGGAAAGTAGCTACGTGTTACTAACTCGTTCGCCACTATTCCGATTCGCTTGCGCAAACCGGAACCGTTTGACTTGCATGCCTTATCCACGCCGCCAGCGTTCATCCTGAGCCAGGATCAAACTCTCAATAAAAATAGAGTTCGAAACGACTCTAAAACACTAACACTTAATTAACAACAATAAATTTTTAATGTTCTTGTATATTCAATACTACTTTTTTAAAAACCTCTGTCAACCCCCCCACTAATTTTACTTCGGGAGTTATTTGCGAAGCGCCAGTGGCGAATAGCCACATCCCGTCTTGAGGCGCAACGCTTCGCCAAAAAAGGTTTATGAGCTATTGGGCATACGCACTGCGCATAAAATTTATTAGTAAAATTAGTGGGGGGGTCAAGCAATTCAAGCCGGGAGAGGGATTCGAACCCACAACCTACAGTTTATCCCGATGTTCTTAAAATTCCGTAAAGCCACCTCGCGGGCTCGAACCGCGAACCTACAGTTTATCCCAGTAAAATCTTACTCGCCATACATTTCGTGAGCCGTCCGTCGGATTTGAACCGACAACCTACAGTTTACAAAACTGTTGCTCTACCATTGAGCTAGGACGGCGAGTTTAGATTTACGGGATCCCGAAGTTCTAATCCCGATTTCATCGGGAAAGATACTTCTGGGACAAAACTGTTGCTCTACCAATTGAGCTAAGGTGGCAACATCGGGATTGCTCTACCATTGAGCTATCCCCGGAGACAACTCATAATTATTATTTCAAAATTTTTTATCTTCGCCTTCTTTCTTTTTTTTAACCTCGTCCCAATAGTCATCCTTTCCTAAATTATTTTTTTCTTTTGCTTTTTCTCTTAAATTTTTAAGCTGGTCCTCAATTTTTTTTTCGAATCTTAAAGTAAAAACCCTGACTTTAGAAAGAATTTTCTGCAAGAATAGTTCAGGCGAGGAAAAAATTTTAAAAGTTAAGATTTTATCTTTTATTTTTAAAAAAATGTTTTTTCCTTCTAAAATGTCGATCTGCTGAAAAGCCGGCTCCTTCAAAAGCGGAATTTTTCTGATTAAAATGGCGCCTATTCCGGTAAGACTTGTTCCCAATATAATTTTGGCAATTAATTCTTCCATAAAAAACTAAATTTCGTAACGAACAAACTTTTTTATTGCCATATTCTCGCCTATCTTTGCTATAGACTCATCAATCAAATCCTTTATGGTTTTGTTTTCATCTTTTATCCAAACTTGAGATAAAAGAGAAACCTCTTCTTTGTATTTTTTTAATTTTCCTTCAATTATCTGGTCAACTATTTTTTGAGGTTTGCCGGAGTTTTTAAACTGTTCCTGGTAAATCTTTTTTTCACCGTCTAAAAATTCTGCGGGTATCTCTTCTTCTTTTAAAAACATTGGGTGCATAGCCGCTATTTGAAGAGAAATTTCGTGCGCTAGTTTTTTAAATTCTTCGGATTTTGCCACAAAATCAGTTTCGCAGTGGATTTGAAGCATTACCCCGACTTTTTTGTTGGGATGCAAATAAATATCAACCATTCCCTGTTTTGTTTCCCGGCTTACCCTTTTTAAAGAGACTTCTTTCCCCCATTTTCTTAAAATTTCTTTTGCTTTATCAATATCTCCGTTTGTTTCTTTCAAGGCCTTTTCACAATCGCTCATGGAGATGGAAGTTTCCTTTCTGAGTTGTTTTAATTTATCAATTAAAATCATATTTAAAAAAATAATTTTTTACTATTTCTCGCTTTTCGTTTCTTTTTTTGCTTTTTTAACCACTTCTTTTACTTTGTCTAAAATATATCTTACAGAAGACAAAGCATCGTCATTGGCTGGGATTGGAAAATCAACCAAAGTAGGGTCCACATTAGTATCGGCGATTGCAATTATTTTAATCTTTTTTTGTTTCACCTCTTCCAAAGCCACCCAGTCTTTTTTCATATCTAAGAGCAGCACGGCGTCGGGCAGTTTATCCATTTTTTTAAGACCGCCGAATTTTATTTCCAATTTTTTTAATTCTTGGTCAAAATCGGCTCTCTCTTTTTTAGTATATTTTTCAAGCTCCCCTTCCGCTTTCTTTCTTTCTAAATCTTTGAAATAGTCTATTCTTTTTTTAATGACGCTGAAATTACTGAAGGTTCCGCCAAGCCATCTTTCGTTAACATAAGGCAAATCAAGTTCTTGGCCCGTTTCTTTGACCAAGCTTTTAACTTGAATTTTAGTGCCGACTATCATTAAAATTTTATTCTGAGAAATTAAGCCCTGAATGAATTTTAGAGCCGCTTCAAGGCGTTCGGTTGTTTTTTCCAAGTCAATAATGTTTACGCTATTTCTTACCCCGGAAACATAAGGTTTCATCTTGGGATGGGAGCCGGAAGTACGATGACCGAAATGAACTCCGCAATTGGTCATTTCATCGGCATTAATCTGAAAATCGCCTCCTGCCGAGACGTTTTTAGAATGGGCTAAAATTTCTTTTTCTTCTCTTAATATGGCCATATATAATCTATTAAAATAATAAACATATAATAATATATCAAAAACTAATATATAATAATATATCAAAAATCAATATAAGTGTAATATATCAAAACTAAAAAATTAATCAAGAGACCTCTTAGGAACACATGTCGTTTTCCTTTGCCTTTCTTGATTTTTTTATTAATTTAAATTAGAATATTATATTGTCTTTATAAATTATACTTAAAAGTATCATAAAAATTTATGGCAAAAAAAGAAATTCATCCCAAATACTACCCCAATGCCAAGGTCCAATGCGCCTGCGGCAACTCTTTTACGGTTGGTTCAACAAAAGAATACATTGAAACTGAAATTTGCTCTAAATGCCACCCTTTCTATACCGGAAAAGATAAAATTCTAGACAAGATGGGACGAGTCGAAAAATTCAAAAAAAGATTGGCTAAGGCTAAAACCAAAGAAAAAAGCAAAAAATAAGCATGGAAAATGAAGTTAAAAAAGAATCCCAGGCCCTTATTTTTGAAATTAGAGCCGGAACCGGCGGCGAGGAAGCGGCTTTGTTTGTCAAAGACCTTTTCAGAATGTACTCAAATTACGCTCAATATAGAGGTTGGAAGCAAAAAACCTTGGATATAAATCCTACTTCTTTGAGGGGGCTAAAACATGTAATTTTCGAACTAAAAGGAGAGGGAGCTTGGGATAGCTTAAAACATGAAGGCGGCGTTCACCGGGTTCAACGTATTCCAAGAACCGAAAAAAACGGCCGAGTCCATACTTCAACTATCACCTGTGCCGTTTTATTGAAACCAAAACCAACGGAAATTCAAATCCGGCCGGAAAATTTAAAAATTGACGTTTACCGAGCATCGGGACCGGGCGGACAGAATGTAAATAAAAGAGAAACAGCCATCAGAATTACTCATTTGCCAACCGGCTTGGTAGTCACCTCTCAAACCGAAAGAAATCAGCTGGAAAATAAAGAAAACGCAATGAGCATTTTGGCGGCAAGGCTTCTTGAAAGACAAAAACAACTGGAGCAAGAAAAAATTACGGGAGAGCGAAAAAATCAGATAGGTTCGGCTGAAAGGTCAGAGAAAATACGTACTTATAATTTTCCCCAAGACCGGATAACCGACCATAGAATAAAAAAATCCTGGCATAATCTGGAAAAAATTTTAGATGGAAATTTAGAGCCAATAGTCAAGGCTTTTAAAAACAGTAACGCGTAATGAGTAATTGGTAATTAAAATCTGCCGAAAGGCAGATTTTTTATTACACGAATCCAACTAAAAAATCATATCCTGGCAATTTGAAGACATGGTTCCGTTGTCTATAAAACTCTGGATACAAGTTGCTCTTGCCTTTACACCAGCCGTGTAACCGGATGACCCGCCATAATACCTTGAAGCCGCACTGCTCTCTTTTGCCGAAGTCTGGGCTGAAGCTCCCAAATCAGCTAAAAATAGCCCTGCTGCCGTGAAAGAATCTTTTATTGCCCAGGGGTCGGCAAACAACCCAAGAAGAGTTTTTAATTTATCAGCATACAAGTTCCATGTTGAAGGAATAAATTGAGCAGGACCCATTGCCCCACCCCAGCCATAAGGGCTTCCCTTAGAATACATGGGTATCCAACAAGAAACTGGGGTATTATACGGATCCCTTCCTAAGGATGATGTTAACTCTAAAAAAGGAGAAACGTCTCTGGTCGGTTTCATTACCCTAATAGCTAAGTCCCCGCTAGATAACTTTTTTCCATCTCCTGTTTTAAGATCAGTAAGCACACATTGGCCAACATTCCTTCCAATGGCTGATTCTTGGCTAATAATAGCTAGAAGAAAAGCAGCCCTAACCCCTGTACTTTTTTCAACATACTTAGCCAGTTCAACCGCTTCTCCAAAACTTGGAGCCTTGGCAACTCCAATTAACGCAAAAATTCGAGACCTGATTTCCGCTGTTTGCTTCTCAACCTCTGTTTTTTCTTTTAAATATTTTTGGTATTCAGCTTCGGTCAGTTTTAAAAAATATTCTTGATCTTTTTTGTTTTTATCGTTCTCTGCTTTCTGAAGAATTTGCAATTTAACCGTTGACTCTAGTTGTCCTTCTTCATCCCCTAAAGACTTCTTTTGATCTTCTAATGAATTTTTTAAATTTTTAATATCTTCTAAAAGCTGCTGGTTTTTTTCATTCAAAGATTCCAAGGCTGTCAGGTTATCAAAAAAATCAGAAAGTTTTTCATTGCCGATTAAAATTTCTATCGTTGATTTTTGGTCTTGTTCGTAAACCTCTCTTAAAACCTCAGCCAACTGGCTTTTTGATTCTTCAATTTTTAGGGTAGTTTTGTCAATAGAACCTTGGGTGTCGTTAATCTGGAGACCTAAGTCTCTTATCATAATATTATTTTGGTCAATCTGATAATTCAGCTTTGTAATCTTGCCGGATAAAACAGAAATCTGGTTCTTTAAGGTTTTCTTTTCAGCTTCTGTTTTGCCGATATCCTCTGCGATTTTATCGCTTTTTTCTTGAAAATAAATTTCGCATTTTTCTAAAAGTTGCCGGCAATCAGTCGCCGAAAGACTTTCACAGTCCTTATCAAGCTTATCTATCTGGCAAATTTCTTCCAAATTTTCGTTTGCTTTTAAAAAAAACTTGGAAGCCGGCAAAGCAAAGCCCAAAACCAAAACAAATACCAGGAGTATTTGTAAAATTTTAAGCTTCATATTTTTTATTGTTTATTTTTTTGAGATTTTTCTTCTTTTTTCTCTTCTTTTTTCTCTTTTTTCTCTTCTTCTGTTTCTAACTCTTCCGTTTCCTTCTTCTTCTCTACTTTTTCTATTTCTTCTATTTTTTCTTCTATCGGTTTTTCCAGTTCTTCCTCCACTTTTGCCAGCGGTACCACGGAAGCCACAATTTCTCCGAGGTTTTTTAATATTTCCACGTTTTCCGGAATTTCCAAGTCTGAAATTTTTATATGGTCTTCAAAGGTTTTAATTTTTCCTATATTCACCTTAATTTCATGGGGAAGATTTTCAGGCAAAGCCCTGACTTCCAGTTCTGCAATGTTTTTAATCAAAGTACCTCCCAAGCTCTTTACTGCTTCCGATTCTCCCTCGAAAACTAAAGGAATTTTAATTTGAATTTTTTCTTTCAAGGAAGGCTGATAAAAGTCAACATGAATAAATTTCCCGGTTAAAGGGTCTTTCTGGAAATCATGAATTAAAACCAAGTATTTTTCTTTTTTTCCTTCTATTTTTAAAGACACAAGAGAACTTCCCTTGGCTTTGCTGTACGTTTTTCCGAAACTTTTGCTTTCCACTTCCAAAGATACGGGTTTCATTTTTGACCCGTATACAACGGCAGGCAAAACTCCTTTTTTTCGGAGTTTTTTTGTTTTTCTGCCGGCCTCCTTTCTGATATTGGCGTTAATTTCTAACATTTTATTATTTTTTTATTTATTTTTTATTTCAATGCATTGAACCGGGCATCCTTCGGCCGCGTCTTTGGCGCAACTAAGCTCTTCTATTGTTTTCTCGTATTTTTCGCTTTCCTTGTCTATCAAGTTTGACCCTATCAAATGGGCCTTGCCGTCATCCCTCATTTCAAAGTATTTAGCGCACAAACTCGCGCAAGTGCCGCAACCGATACATTTTGATTCTTCTTGAATAATTTTCATTTTTTTAGATTTATACTGCTTAATTATATAAACTGGTTATATTATTTAATCGTAAACGAATTTACATTCTACTCGATTGTAAATTCGTTAGAATGATATATTTTATTGGCTTGAAACTCCGCTCCAACCTGACAATTGGCGCAAAAAGGAATAGCAATGCGATGAATCCCCTTTCCCCCGAACAATATTGTTTCAAAAGCTTTGATTTCTCCGGCTGTCATGCATTTTACAATTAAATCTTTATTTTGCAAGGGCACGTATTTATAAAGCGACCACCTGCTGTCTTCTTTTCTTTCCAAAAAATAAGGAAAAAAATTAGAAAAACAAAGCGTATCCCTGGATTCGTTTTTTATTTTTAATCTTAAAGCTTCTTCTTCCTGATAATTCGCTTTGTCGGTAGAAATGGCAACGTTTTGTGCCTCGTAATTTTTCAAAATTATCCAATTTCTAACCAGCCAAAAAAGAACGATTGTCAAAAATAATAATAAAATCCATAAAATAATTTTAAAAGCATTTTTGCTTTTGACTTTGGTTTTCATTTTTTTTATTTTTTTATTTTTAATAAAAAGTTTTTTGAAATTTTAAAAAGAATATTTTTCAACCAAATCTACGGTACCCTCCACATCTAATTCATCGAAGATAAGGGCAAATTTACTTTCTAATTCTTCAGAAATTTTATCTCTGGCTTTTTGAGGAATGGCCCATATTTCTTTTTTAAACGGTCCCAAGGCTTTTTTCCGGGTTTTATAAAAAAATTGCTCTTCCGTCTGGTCCGGCTTTCGTTCGCCTTCCGCTTCTTTCTTCAACCAGTCGGATATTTTTTCTTTTAATTGAGCCGGAAAATAAGGGCTGTCATAAACTATATTCTGGAAAGCGGTTGCCAAATGAATTTCTACCGCTTCCGCCTTAACGAACTTATCAAAATATTCTTCCGGCAAGGTTGATGCTCCGTGCTGGACCGCTCCTCCCATCCCATGTTTTCGAGCTTCCTTTGAGAGTTTATTTAGGGTCTCAAAATCAATATCCACTTTTTTAATCTCTCCCGAGGGCAGGACAATTCCTCCATGGGTTGCTCCGGTTTGGACTGCTATTTTTATCAAGCCTTTCATTTTGCCGAATTTTTTAATTTCTTCGTTGTATCCTTCAACAAAAACTTTAAGGTCTTTTGGAGTGCTGTTTTTTCCTCCAATTTCTCCCACCTCCCCTCCAATTGAAATTACAATGTTTTTTGGCTCTATTTCCCGGACATAAGAAGTCAGCAGAGCTGTCAACTCAAAATTATATTTTTGCTGCTCCCTTAGGTCTTTTTCGTCCAACTTGACCAAGGTGGAACAATCAAGGTCAATATTATAAGCTCCAGCCTCTATTGATTCTTTAATGAGTTTTTTCACAACTGAAAGTTCTTCCTGTTTTTGCTTATCATCGAAAAACTTTTCGGCCTTAATTTGAAAATGGTCTCCTTGAAAAAACAAATTTCCCTTAAATCCTTCTTTTATTCCCGCTGCCAATATTACAGGAACATATTCCGACATTTTTTGGTCGGTATAGCTAATTTCAGAACGGGCTATTTCAAAAATGAAAGCTCCTACTTTTTTCTTTAAAACTTGCCTGAAGACCGCCCTAGCGGTATCAAAGGTCAAAGTCCTGATATTAAAAGCCGGAACAGAAAAGCCCTTCCATTCGTTTTTTGCCCTGGCTTTGTATAAATTATAAGTGGAGGCCAATTTTATTCCTTGGGCCTTGGCTCTTTTTTTGATTTCTTCGGCTGCCTCTTTATTATTTTCAAAAACTAATTCATAGACTAACTTTTCAATATTTTCTTTCATTTTTTATTAAAAAATATTTTAGCTATAATGATAGCTTTTCTTTCAATTTTTCTGTTAATTTCTTTGACCCGATATATACCGGGGTTCTTTGATCAACCTCGGTGGGAATAATTTCCAAAATGCGGTTCTTGCCGTCAATAGCTGCTCCCTGAGCTTTTTCGGCTATAAAAGCCATGGGTCCCACTTCAAAAAGCAATCTGAGCTTTCCTTTCGGTTTATCAATCAAGGCGGGATAAGTATAAATACCGCCATAAATCAATACTTGATGAAAATCAGGCACAAATGAACCGCTATAGCGAAGTTTAAAGCCTTCTTTTTCTAAATCACCAATAACGGAATTGTGAGAACTTGTCCATTCCTTCCTGAGTCCGCCCGGAGAATATAAATTTCCTTCCGGAATAATTAATTTTTCTTTTACCAAATTAAAAACTCCTTTTTTATTATAAACAAATTGAGATACGCCATTTTTATCGGCAAAAACCATTAAGTTAAGCGGGCCCAATAAAATGTAGAAAGCCTGAGTAATATTTTTTGGTCCGCTCATTATATCGCCATTTTCGTAGATAGAAACGATAATTCCTACGGCCAAATCAGTGGGAATAAGAGATGACCCGTCAAGATGGTCAATTGTAACGCCAAAATGGCCTCGCTTAGAATCCATTTGAATCACGCTTTCTTCTTCTTCGCTGCCTGCTTGTTTGACCAGCTTAGAATCAAGAAAAGCTTTGAGCAATATTTCATTGGCTTTTTTATCAAGCTTTATCTGTTCCTCCCCATAAATATTATAAATACTGGTTTTTTCGCCGCCACCCAAAAATTCATCTTTAATGGGTTTTATCTGGTCAACAATAACATTAACTAAACCTCTCAGCTCTTTAGAATGCCCGTTTTTTTTCAAATAATCGTCGAGATTCATAAAATTTTTATTATATCATTATATCATTTTTTATTAAGCTGAGCCAAGCTTAAAATGGTCTTAATCACGGATTCCGGATTCAAAGAAATGCTTTCAATTCCTTCCTCAATCAAAAATTGGGCGAATTCCGGCCAAATACTGGGCGCTTCTCCGCAAATTCCCGAATATTTTCCTTTTTCTTTGCAAAGCTTAATCACCTTTCTTATCATTTTTTTAACGGCTAAATTTCTTTCATCGGCAATATGAGAAATCCTGGCATTGTCCCTGTCCATGCCCATTGTTAACTGGGTCAGGTCGTTGGAGCCTATGCTCATCCCGTCAAAAACTTCTAAAAATTCTTCCGCTAAAATCACGTTTGAAGGAATCTCGCACATTACAATGACCCTTAAGCCGTCTTTTCCTTTTTCCAATCCCATTTTTTGCATTAGCTGAATTACTTTTTTTCCTTCTTCGGGAGTCCGGCAAAAAGGAATCATTACGACAATATTATCCAATCCAAAAGTTTCTCTCACTTTTTTAATAGCCTGGCACTCCATTTCAAAGGCCGGAAGAAATTCTTGGTCAAGATATCTCGAAGCGCCCCGAAAACCCAGCATCGGGTTTGATTCTTCTCCTTCAAAATATTCGCCGCCAATCAATCCCTTGTATTCATTCGTTTTAAAATCGGACAAACGAAGAATAACGGGCTTGGGATAGAAAGCTGAGGCAATATGGGAAATGCCTTCGGCCAGTTTATCAATAAAATATTGTTTTTTATCTTTGTATCCGAAAGTGATTTCTTCTATTTCCTTTTTTATTTTTTTATCTTTTATTTTATTTAAATGACACAAAGCTAAAGGATGAATCCTTATTTTTTCGGCAACAATGAATTCTTCTCTGGCCAATCCGACCCCGTCAACGGGTAAAGAAGCAAACTTAAAAGCAATTTCCGGAGCTCCGATATTCGCCATTATTTTTACCGGTAGCTTGGGAATCTCATCTAAATTATATCTTTCGATTTTAAAGGGAACTTTTCCCGAAAAAACCCGGCCCGAAAGTCCCTGGCTGCAATCTAAAGTCACCAATTGGCCGTTTTTTAAAACCTTGGTGGCTCTCTTGGCCCCGACAATGCAAGTAATGCTCAATTCCCGAGCTACAATCGCCGCGTGGCAGGTTTTGCCCCCTTCGTCAGTAATAACCGCCGAAGATATTCTCATTAAGGGAACCCAATCAGGGTCTGTCATTTTAGTTACCAAAATTTCCCCTTTTGTAAATTGCATCATCTTGGAAATATCGGAAATTATTTTAACTTTCCCCTGAACAACCTTGTTCCCCACCGCAATACCCTCTAGGAGCGCTTTTTGGTTTGTTTTTATATGATATTCTTCAACGCTAACCTTGGATTTTATTGCGTGAATTGTTTCGGGCCTGGATTGAACAATAAAAATTTTCCCGGTTTCTCCGTCTTTTGCCCATTCCATGTCTTGGGGCATCCATTTTCCGGCTTTCTGGGAATAATGGTCTTCGATAATCAAGGCCCATTTTGCCAAGGTTAAAACTTCCTCGTCGCTTATGGAAAATTTTAACTGGTCTTTCTTGGAAACTTTTGCTTCTTTTAATCCGCCGCCTTTTCCGTAAACATATTTTTTTGTTTTTCTGCCTATGCTTTTGGAAATTATCGGCTTAAAGGGTTCCTTCAGGGTGGGTTTAAAAACATAAAATTGGTCGGGAGTTATTTGACCCTTGACAATCATTTCTCCGATACCAAAAGTTCCGTTAATTAAAATCACGTTTTTAAAACCGGTTTCCGTATCCAAACTGAACATAATACCGGCCGATGACAAATCCGACCTCACCATTTTTTGCACTCCAACGGATAAGGCAATATTAAGATGGTCAAATCCTTTTTCATCCCGATAAGAAATCGCTCTATTGGTAAACAAAGAAGCCATGCAATCCTTGATGGCTTTTAATAATTTTTCGGAGCCGGAAACATTTAAAAAAGTCTCGTGCTGGCCGGCAAAAGAAGCCGACGGCAAATCTTCGGCAGTGGCCGAGCTTCTTACCGCCACGTCAACCTGTTTTTTATTATATTTTTGAGATAATTTTTGATAACTCTCCAAAATTTCTTTTTTAAGGTCTTCGGGGAATTCGGATTTTAAAATCAATTGCCTGCAAGTTTTTCCGGTTATTTTTAAACTTTCCAAGCTTTTTGGGTTAAATCTGCCAAAAGCTTCCTTTATTTTAATATCAATTTTATTTTCCTTTAAATAATACCAAAAAGCTTCGGCTGTTAACGCAAACCCGTCTGGGATGCTTACTCCTTTTTGATTTAATTGAGAAAACATTTCTCCTAAAGAAGCGTTTTTTCCTCCAACCAAAGGAACGTCTTTTGAGGTAATTTCTTCAAACCAAAGAATATATTTTTTTTCCATATTTATTTATTATTTAGAGTTTAATTTTTAAAATATTCTGATTATGTCTTTAATGGTGGCGACCACTAAAAGACAAATCAACAGAACAAAACAAACAGTTGTTATTTTTTGTTCCAACCTGGAATCTACGGCCTTGCCTTTTATAGCTTCTATTGTCAAAAAAAGCATTTTTCCGCCATCTAAAGCCGGAATCGGCAAAAGATTGGTTAAGGCCAGAAAAATAGCGACTTGCGATATAAACATTAAAATATAATTAACGCCCAATTTCGACATTTTATAAAAAAGATGGGTAATTCCTACCGGTCCCACTATTTCCGCTCCTGGCGGCAATTCTTTTGTTTTAATTAAACTTGAAAAGATTTGAATCCAACCGTTAATTGCGCCTATTGTTAATTTTTTTGTTACGACAACGCCCTCAATGGGAGCTTTATACCAAGGAGATCTTATAAAAATTACCCTTGTCAAGCCAACGCCCATAGGAGCAGAGGAAGAAGATAGAACCAATGAAGTTTGTAAATTTTTTTCTCCTCTATCTAAAATTAATGTAATTTCTTTTCCTTTATGCGAAGCAGAAAAATCTTGCACTTGTTTCACTTTGTTAACAGAAATTTCATTATTTTCAAATTTCATTATTCTGATAGAATCTCCCATTTCTATTCCTGCTTTTTGGGCTGGCGAATCTTTTAAAACTTCGGAGATTATAATGTTTGGATTTAAAGCATCGTATTCTTCATCATCGTCTACTCCCGTAGGTATCCCCCACAGAGCCGAAACAAAAGATAAAATAATTACAGCAATTATCCAGAAACTGACTACTCCTCCTAATATAATCAACATTCTTTGCCAAATTGGTTTAGCTAAAAAATTCCAAGGTTCCTTGTTTCCTTCTCCCTCTTCTCCGCAAATCTTAACAAAAGCGCCAAATGGA
>JAPLXH010000004.1 GCA_026396195.1 Candidatus Nealsonbacteria bacterium | reverse complement strand
ATTATTATTGTAAATATTGCTGCCCGAATCTGTCCATTTACTGAAACCTCCGCCAGCAGTACTCAAGCATGTGCCGGCAGTAGTACAAACATCAGTGGCTCTCACCTGGCCATTAACATCCAATCTTTGTGAAGGTATTGTGGTTGTTCCAATGCCAACATTGCCTTGCGCCACGATTAAGCCGACTGGAGCGCCATTAGTGTTAATTAAAGCTCCATTAAGAACCCTCAACATTCCAGGCCAACCGCCACTGCCCTCCAATCCCACCCAAAGGCTGTCTAAAGTGGCTAACCAACCGGTTTTTGTCTGGCCTGAAGACCCGACATTTAAAGGAGAGGAAGCGTTTCCATCAGGAGGATTTTCTTGCGGCTCAGTCCAAGCCACGGCCCAAAAGCTCAAAACAAAAGAAATGACCAAAACTCCCAAAACAAGCGGAATTAATTTAAAGAAAGAATTTTTATTAACCATAATAATATGTTTGACTAAGATTAAAAAACAACGACTTTTTTAATTAATTTATAAAGAAGAAGGAACTAAAGAATCAAGAACTTCTTTTTGAATTTCAGGGGGTTTTTTGGTTCCCTTGGTTCCCTTAGATAAACTATCAAGAGTTTTTTCCATGGCTTTTTTCTCGCTTTCTGACATTTCTTTGGGTGCAGGCGCGGTTAAAAACTGCAAAACCTCGCTCAATTGTATTTCTCTTTGTTTAAACTGCTCTTTGGGTGGGAATATTATTTCTATTTTTTCCCCTTCTTCGGGAAACTCCAAATAAATAACCGTTCCCACGGTTAAAAAAGCAACAACTATTATAGTTAAAAGCAGATAAACATTGCCTTTCTGTGCGTTTTTTAACATATTTTTAACATATTTTTTAATAAACAATTAAAGAAAGATACCAATTTAATATTTTTTCTCCCCAAAAAAACGCAATCAAACTGCCCAGCACCAAAAAAGGGGCAAAAGGAACTTCCGACTTTAAATTTTTCCTTTTCAAAACAATCAATCCTATTCCTATTATAGCACCAATAGTAAAAGACAAAAAGAGGGCAAGTAAAATATTGGGGAAACCCAGAAAAAGCCCCAAAAGAAAAACCAGCTTAACGTCTCCAAAGCCAAGCCATTTGCCTTGGGAAATCAAAAAAATAATTAAGAAAAAAACAAAACCCCCGAGAGCAGAGGGCAAAAAATTAAATAATAAATTATTCAGATTAAAAAAATTATAAATTAAAGCCAGGGCAATGGCCGGGTAAATTATTTTGTCAGGGATTAAAAAATGTTTTAAATCATAAACAAACACAACTATCAAAAAACAAAAAATTGCCGAATAAAAAACGAACCCTAAAAAATTTGAACCGAGTCCAAAATGTTGAAAAAGCAAAATAAATAAAAAGGCGGTTCCCAATTCAACCAAAGGATACTGCCAAGAAATCTTTTTTTTACAATAACGACATTTTCCTCTTAAAGCCATGAAACTCAAAATTGGAATTAAATCCATAGCTTTTAACGTTTTTTTGCAATGAGGGCAATAAGAACGGCCAAACAAAAAACTTTCTTCTTTTTCAAGGCGGTAAATTACGCAATTTAAAAAAGACCCGATAATCAAGCCGAAAATAAAAACAAAAAAATAAATAATAAAATCAAACATTGTTTATTTGATTAATAATAACATAAATTTGCCTCTGCTGGAAAACAGAGGCAAATGTTAAAAATTATTTTCTGGAATTAATTACCACGTACAACAATAACCATTCATCCTGGTTGCTGATTCTGTGCCGGTTGATTTAGTCCCTTTTTGATTGGCAAAAATAAGCTGATTCATTCCTGCTGCTGTCCCCTGTTCGGTAGTCGCATAAACACAATACCATTGACCTATCCCTAAAGTAGCATCACCAGTACAAGCTGCTACATTGCTTACCCAATTATAAACCTTGGTGGGGTTCTGAGGGTCCAGCGGAAAAGGGTTTAAAAATTTGTCAATTCCCGGGATTAAAGTGGCGGATGTTGTATAGTTTCCATTGTTGGCATCAAAATACATTTCCATAGCCAAGCCGATCTGCCTGATATCCGATTGCCTTCTGGCATCTCTGGCTTTGCCCCTGGTGGTGCCCAAAGAAACCAAAACAATGGAAGACAAAATTCCGATAATGGCTATTACGACTAACAATTCGATTAAGGTAAAACCTCTATTTTTTTTGATTATCATAATTTTATTTCAAATTTTTCTATTTTCTCGACCTTTTTATATTTTACAAACTTATTATAGCATTTTCAAAAAAACAAAGTTGTGGAAAACTTAAATCAAGGATTTTTTAAGCCGAAGAAACCGCCTGGTAAAGGGGAACCAAAATAGCTCCCACCACCAGTCCCACACCAAGCCCCAAAAATAAAATCAAAACCGGCTCTAAAATCTTCAAAAGGTCTTCAATGCCCCTCTCGATCTCCTGGCGATAAAAATTCACCACATTAAGCAGGGAAGTATCCAAAGTTCCGGTTTTCTCCCCCACCATAATCATCGTGGTAAACATTGCCGGAAAAAGTTCCGGATAACGGCTCAAAACCGTTGAGATTTTCTCTCCTTTTTTAACTTCATCGGTGGTTTTTAAAATCGCTTCTTCGTAACAGGTATTTCCCACAACATTGCCCGCAATTTCCAGGGATTTGGCAATGGGCAAGCCTCCGGAAATCAGGGTGGAAAGATTCTCGGCAAATCTCGACACATACACCATTTTAAAAAAATTACCGAGCATGGGCAGTTTCAAAACCATTTTATCTTTTCTTGCCTTGCCTTTTTCCGTTTTTGAAAAACTGAACAACAAAAATAAAAAAACTGCAAAACCAATCATTGAAACAACCCCTTTCCAGCTTCTGGCAAAATCGGTTGCCCCGATTATAACCCTGGTAATCAAAGGAAGCTCTTGGTTGGTTGATTTTAAAAGCTCAATCAACTGGGGAAGAACAAAATAGGTCATTAAAAAAATAACGCCGATAACCATGCAAATGATTAAAATCGGATATATCATGGCTCCCCTTATTTTGGAACGAAGATAATAATCCCTTTCCAAATGGTCGGCCAAGTAGCTTAAAGAATCGGAAAGTTTTCCGGCGCTCTCTCCTGACCTGACAATATTGATATAAAACTGGTCAAATAAATCAGGGTAGCTTGACAAGGACTGGGAAAAAGCGATTCCGCCCTCTATTCTCTCGGAAAGTTTTATAATCTTTTCCTTAAAATCTTCTTTCTGTGTCTGACCGGACAAGGTTCTCAAAGATTCAACCAAGGGAACCTCCGACCTAAACATAATGGAAAGCTGGCGGGAAAACATTACCAAGTCTTTTTTTGAGGCCTTGCTAAATAATTTTATTTTTTTGGTATAAAAAGGAGCGCTTTCTATTTCTTCCAGCTGAGTGAGAAAAAATCCGTATCCTTGTAAAAGCAACACGGCCCCTTCCCTGGAAACTGCTTCCACTATTCCGGTTCGCATTTCACCGCTTTTTGTTCTGGCTTGATATTCAAATTTCATTTTTTTTATTTCCTAATTAAGGCCTTCAATTCGCTGGGGTTCGAAGAATAATCCAGAGCGCTTCTAAGGCTGATTTCTCCTTTTCTTACCAGTTCAGCCAAATATCTGTTCAAAGGAACCATTCCTTTTTCCGCCGAAGTTTCAATTACCAAAGGAATTTCATGGATTTTATTATCCCTAATCAAACTGGAAATTGCGGAATTGCAAAACATTATTTCAAGGGCCGGTATCAAACCACCTTTGGCTCTTGGAATTAATTTTTGGGCAATAACTCCAAACAAGGAAGTTGCCAATTGGGCCCTGATTTGACCTTGCTGAAGCGAAGGAAAGCTGTCCACAATACGATGAATGGTTTGAGCGGCGGAATTAGTATGAAGAGTGGCAAAAACCAAGTGACCCGTTTCCGCAGCTGTAATTGCCGTTGATATGGTTTCCAAATCTCTCATCTCTCCCACCATAATCACGTTTGGGTCCTGACGAAAGGTAGAGGTTAAAGCCCGGGTAAAGCTTAAAGTATCCTGATAAACTTCCCGCTGGTCAATGATGCATTTGTCATCCTGGAAGACATATTCAATAGGGTCTTCGATAGTAATAATATGTTCGGTTCTCGTATGGTTTATTTCGTCAATTAAAGCCGCCAAAGTGGTGGATTTCCCGTGACTGCTGGGACCGGTAACCAAAATAAACCCTTGATTGGGCTTGGTAAATTGATGAATTATCGGCGGTAAATTTAATTCGTCAATGGTTGGAATTTTTGTCGGTATCAAACGCAAAGCAGAGCTGACAGTCCCCTTTTGAAAAAAAATATTCACTCTGAACCTGGCTTTTTCTTCAAGGGTATAAGAAAAATCAATTTCTTTTTTATTTAAAAATCTTTCCTGCTGTTCTTTGTTCATTAAAGCAAAAGCCAGTTCCCTTGAACTTTCAGCGTTCAATCTTTTTCTTTTAATTAAAGGTGAAAGACGGCCGTCCACTCTCAAAACCGGAGGATGACCTACGGAAAGATGAAGGTCGGAAGCTCCGGCCTTGATCGTTAAAGATAATAGCTCGTCAAGTTCTTCTTTTGGTTCCATGTTTTTTATTGTATTATTTTTTTAATCTCTTCAACAATTTCACTCGGTTTGTGGTTGGCTTTAATCAAATATTTTGTAACCCCGAGTCCCGCATAATCCTTTTCTTCAAGTCTCTTGTCTAAATTCGAAAGAATAATAACCGGCAAGCTTTGAAATCGGTCTTCTTTTTTAATTTCTCTCAAAAGGTCCAATCCGTCAATGTCGGGCAAAACCAAATCCAAAACCAAAAGGTCGGGTTTTTCCTTTTTTAAAAATTCCAAGGCTGATTTTCCGTCTTTCGCAAATTCGGTCTCAAACCCCGATTCTTTTAATTTGGTAATGTAAATGTCGATTAAAAATTCGTCGTCTTCCACCAAAAAAATTTTTTTCATATTTTAAAATATTTTTTATAAAAAATTAAATTTCAGACGCTTCCCTGATTACCTCCTCAATGGAAGTTTCTCCTGATAAAACTTTCAAAATTCCGTCTTGCCTCATTGTAATCATTCCTTGGCGTTTTGCCTCTTCGGCAACTTCGGCTTCCGAACCTCTTTTAAGGGTCAGCTCGGCCAATTGGTCGGTCATTTCTAAAATTTCAACTATTGCCACTCTGCCCGAATAACCCTTTCCTCCGCATTTTTTACAACCTTTGGGCTTGAAAATAGTAAAATTAGGATTAATTTTTGTTTTTTTTCTCATATGTTCAGGAAGCCGTTCTATTTCTCTTAAAATCATCTTTTTTGCTTCTTCTGCCGGTTTTACGGCTTCCTTGCATTCCGGGCAAAGCCGCCTCACCAGTCTCTGGGCAATGGCTAAGCTCAAACTGGAAGGAATTAAATAAGATTCTATTCCCAAATCAATAAAACGAGGAACAACTCCCGAAGCGCTGTTGGTATGAAGGGTAGATAAAACAATGTGGCCCGTAAGGGCAGCGTGGACAGACAAAGAGGCTGTTTCTTTATCTCTTATTTCTCCCACCATAATTACGTCCGGGTCCTGACGAACAATACTGCGGAGCCCGGAAGCAAAGTCGTATCCAATTTCGGGTTTGGTCTGGGATTGATTTATCCCAGGTAAAAAATATTCTATCGGGTCTTCCAAGGTAACGATGTTAACTTCTTCGTCGTTTAAAATTCTTAAAATAGCATACAAAGTTGTAGTTTTTCCGCAACCGGTAGGGCCTGTAGCTAAAATCATTCCATAGGGCTTGTTAATCGCTTTTAATATTTTTTCACAATTTTCCGGAATAAATCCTATTTGCTCCAATGTTCTCATTCCGGTTTTAGGATTTAAAACTCGAATTACCACTTTTTCCCCGAAATTAGTGGGAAAAGTAGAAACCCTAAAATCAATATTGTCTTCTCCAATTTGAGCGGAAAATCTCCCATCCTGGGGGACTCTTGTTTCATCTAATTTCAACTTTGAAAGAATTTTAATTCTGGCGACTACGGCCGGATGAATTCTCGAAGGCACAAAAAGGGAAGCGTGCAAAACGCCGTCCAACCTGAACCTGACTCTGGAATTTTCCCGGCCCGGTTCAATATGGACATCGGAAGCTCCTCCTTCTACGGCGTGCCTGACAATAACCGCCACTACTTTTGAAATAGGGGCTTCTTCCACCAATCTCATTAATTCTTCTTCGTCAACCTTGAAGGTAGTTTTTTCGCTTTCCAGTTCAACTTCTAATTCTTCCAGGGCTCGGGTCACCTCTTTTCTTAAGTTCTTATATTTTTTTAATACCTCCCTGAAAGAAGTTATGGTGATTAAAAAAATTTTGTAAGATATTTTTTGTCTTCTGGCTAAAAATTTTACCGCCTCTTGGGCCTTTAAGTCTTCCGGATAAACCATTCCTATTTCTAAAGTTTTTTCTTTTTTTGACAAGGGCACCATTGAATAAAAATTAGCCGAATCCTCGGGAATCAATTTTAACAATTCAAGGGTTATGTCTTCCAAAACCGGTTCTTTTATGGGTATTTTAAGATTCTTGCTTTTAAACTCGAATAAAAGTTTTTCTTCGACTATTTTTTTGGATAAAATAAATTCTTCTTCTTTTTGGCCAGAATTTTTTATTTCATATTCAAAGGAGGCGGCGCTCTTTTTGTCTAAAATTTTTTCTTTTACCAACGATTGGATTAAGGTCATGTTATTGTAAAAATAAAACTATTCTTTAGGGCTGCTGCTGGTCTCGTAAGGATAAAATGGGTTTTCTCTCCCCAATTCCGCGGCGGAAGGAGCCGCGGGGGAATCCGAAAAAGGCTTAAGCTTTAAGAATAAAGGACTGTCTAAAATTTCAAAATCTATCTTAATTTTTTTAATAACTTGGGGATATTCAGGCTCAATATCAGTAGGTTCTTCTTTTTTAAAAAACTGGGAATAAAGAATTATAAAAATAATTACAAGGGAAATTAAAAAAAATAAAACTAAATTTTTTTGGCTTTTTTTCTTGCTGGTTAAGGTAATTGCCATTTTCTTGTTTTTTATTTTACAAATTGAGTTTTTACGCTCAAACTAAAATCAAAAGGCTTGTCTGCTTCTGGTGGGGAAGAAAAATTGACAGATTCTACGTTAAACATCCTTGCCGAGTTTTCCAGGGCGGAAATAAAGCTCTTTTGGGCCAAATAACTTCCCGCTGCCTGAAGATTAATTGTAATTATGCCTTGTTTTTGATTTTCTGATGGCTCGGAAACGTTATTTGAAATCCCGGTCAATATCAAACCGTTTTGAGAACAGGTTTTAATTATGAAATCATAAAGCAAGGGAAGGTTCGGGTCTCGCGGAAAAGCATAATCAATAAGAGCAATTTTATCCTTATATTCTTTTTCTATTTTATCTTTTATTTCTTTTAAATCAGAAAGATATTCTTCTTGGGCTTTAATTTCAGAATTAACGATTTCTGTTTTTAATGCTAAGGGTTTCATTTTTTGATATTCGGGCCAAACCAAAAGAGCTGACACGACTAAAGTTGCTAGTAAAAAAACGATAGCTAGGTTTTTAAAAGAAAACATGGTTTTTTATTTAAAAATAAATAAATCGGGGTTAAAAATAATTTCTATGCCAAATTTAACTTTTCCTTTTTCTTCCATCGAGATAGACGATAACTTCATACTTAAAATGTCCGGCCTGTTTTTAAAAATAATTATTTGTTGAGCTAAAGTTATAAAGCTATCCGCGTTACCGGAAAAATTGAGTTGATATAATTGCGAATCTTCTTTTATTGTTTTAGAAAAATTTGCATTTTCCCACATTACTTTAATATGGGTATTTTTTTCTAAAAAATCAAAAAAACCCAGAATGGATTTGTGAGCCCTAAACAAATCGTTAAAATTATCAATTTTTTCTTTAGCAACTGAAATTTCTGTTTCAATAAAATTTTCACCGGCTTTCAACTGGTCAAGTTCATATTGTTTCGCTGTTAACACTTCGGATTTTTTCTGTAAAGTTAGAAACAAATAAAAATAACAACTGACCACTGCGACCAAAACAATCAAAGAAATAATAAATAAAATATTTCCTCCTTCTTGGAACTTAGATTCGGATTTTGGAATTATTTCAATAGCCATTTGTCTTTTTGTTTATTGTTTGATGCCTCTCAAGGCCGCTCCTGTAGCTATCGTAAACGAAGGGCCCATTTTTTCTAATTTTTTTTCTAAAACCGGGGGGCAAAAAATATTCAAAAAAGGATTCGCAATTAAAACTTCTTTTTTGAAATAAGAAGAAAGATAGCCGACCAAACCCGGAAGAAAAGCCGACCCTCCGGATAAAATTATTTTTTTTACTTCCGAGCCTTTTGCCAAATAAAAATCTTTAAAAATCTTCTCTATTTCCATTATAATAATATTAACCAAGGGAGACAACACCTCTTTGGTCTCCAAAGACTCCAAACCGTATTTATTCTTTAAAGAATCTGCGTTTTCCGGAGTTGTATTTAAAGATTTTATCAAAGCGGAAGTTAAATCATTGCCGGAAACATCAAAGCTGTGACTTAATTTCAAAGCGCCCCCATCAATTATATTAATCGTGGTGCTCTGGGCGCCGATATCTAAAACACAGATAACTCCTTTTTCCTCTTTGGATAGGGCTCTTGTCAAACTGAAAGCTTCCGCTTCCAAATATTTAATATTAATTCCCGTCTGCTTGGCTATTTCCTGATAACGACCAATTAAATCGTTGGGAACCGCAACCAATAAAACCCTTAAATTTGTTTCTTTTTTCCCGGCCTTTCCTTCAATCAGAAACCAATCAAGGACCACTTCTGAAATGGGAACGGGAATATGCTGCCTGGCTTCAAAAGTAACAGCTTCCTGCAATTCTTCCTGGCTCATCGGAGGGAGTTCAAAGCTGGTAAAAAAAGTAGAAAAATCAGGTATAGTAAAAACAGCTTCTCTGGTCTTGATGTCGGCGGTAATTAAAATTGATTTAATAACCTTGACTATCTGCGAAGTCGACAATAAAAAAGTATCCTCGGAAAGTTTTTGGAAGGGCTCCTCACGAAAAGGAGAAATAGACAGATACCCGTAATTTTTCAACTCTACCCTTCCTCCCCACCTGGCAAGTTCAATGATTTTTATTGAAGACACGCCGATATCTATTCCTAAAAAACTTTTTGAAGATAATCTAAAAGGATTTCCAATCATTGATTGATTATAACAAAAAAAATAAATTTAATGAAAATTAAAAACTTCTTACTGGACATCTTGTTCCCGAAGTTTTGCTTTAATTGTAAAAAAGAGGGAATTTATCTTTGTGAGGATTGTAAGTCCTGCTTGGAAATTTCGGAAAATGTCTTTTGTCTTTGTGAAACCCCTCAAAGACCAAGCTTCGGCGGTAAATGTCCAAAATGCAGTTTTAAAAAATTAGACGGCCTTTATTTTGCTCTTTCATACCAAAATAAAACAGTTAAAAAATTAATCCATCAATTTAAATACGAACCTTTTATCAAGGATTTATCGGAAAATCTGGCTGATTTGATTATAGCTCATTTTCAAACATTAAATAAGGGTGAAAAAGATTTTGAAGGAAAAATTTTAATCCCCATTCCCCTAACCAAGAAAAAACTTAAAAATCGAGGATTCAACCAAGCTGAAGAAATCGCTAAAAAACTTTCGGAGAAATTAAAAATTCCCGTTATTGCTGATTGTTTAATCAAAGTTAAAGAAAATCTTCCCCAAATGGAACTTTCCTTAAAAGAAAGGCAGGAAAACATAAAAGGCGTTTTCGAAATTATAAAAAAAGAGAAAATTCAGGGTAAAAAAATTATGTTAGTTGATGATGTTTATACCACCGGCTCTACCATGGAAGAAGCGGCAAAAACGCTGAAGGAATCCGAAGCAAAAGAGGTTTTTGGAGTGGTTGTAGCCAGAGGAAGTTAAATCAAAAATCTCGATTATAATCGGGATTTTTTAATCTGCGGGACACTTGGGTTAAGTACTAATGATTTTAAGATGTTTTGACGATTTTTTGAGGCTAGTCGACTGAGGCATGTGGGTCGAGACTCTATTTTTAATCACACAAATTCTAAGATACTTTTAATAATTTTTTCTCCGTCCTCAACCGATTTTTTGCATAGCTGTAAAATGTTTATATCTGTATCCGAAAACACAAATGAAATCCAAGTTACTCGTTGAACTCCTAGTCTCGGATCGAAATTCTCTAATGGCTCTGCATTGATGTCTTTTGAATTAACTAGAATGCCATTAATGAGACAATTACTCATTGAAACACCTACTGCTCCTCTACCTACGCGAACGGCGTTACCTAACCTTGTCTCATTTTCTTTCTTTATAGTCTGGGGAGTTAACCGAATATGTTTCTCATTTGAATAATTCCTTAAGTATTTTAACCATAAGTAACCCGGGTTATAAGGCTGGACAGAATCAATAAATTTATAAAAATCTTTATGGCTTATTATAATATCGTTCATTTTCACATTACCCAAAAACTTTAAATCTCCTTTTTTAGAAACGATTGGGAAATGTACCTTCGTAGATTTTTTATCGTAGTCAGAAAGACCATTAAAATAATATTTCTCAAAAAATTTACGAATAGCTTGATCTAATAAGTGCCTAATTTTTAGCAGAACTTCTTGAGTTAAGTTTTTTGTTTTCTCAGAAACATCCTTTGCTTGTAAATCAACATTACAGGCCTTTTCTAGGTCTTGCATTAATTCTTTAGCTCTATCTAATTGTGATTGAATGTCTTGATCCATTGTTATTATAAATTAAAATTCCGGATTTTCCGATAAAACTTTTTTATGGCGGAGGGGGTGAGATTCGAACTCACGGTAGAATTGCTTCCACAATGGTTTTCAAGACCATCGCCTTCAACCGCTCAGCCACCCCTCCAAAGAGAGAGCGGAGGAGGTGGGACTCGAACCCACAAACCGCTTTTTACACGGTTACAGTTTAGCAAACTGCTGGCTTGCCATTCGCCGCACTCCTCCAATTAAATCATATATATATTAAAATTTATTTGAACAAAAATCAATGCCTTTTTCTAATAATTTTTAATAACATATAATTAAAAAATATCGTTTTCAAATCTTTAAATTTTAAATAATTACATAAAACAATAGATTGAATTTTAAAAAAATTTGTGCTAATTTAGGAAAAAGAACTTTCTGTCCCCATAGCTTAACGGATAAAGCGCAACCCTGCGGAGGTTGAAATGAAGGTTCAATTCCTTCTGGGGGCACCATCCTTCGTTTTCTCCTTCGTATAAAACTTCGGAATGGTAAACCAAAAAAAATCCCGATGATCATCGGGATTTTTTAGTTGTCCTATTTTTTATTATTTTTTCCAGAGTCCATGAACATTGCAATAAGCCCTAATCTCTATTATTTCCATTCTTGTGTAAAAATCAGCTTCAGGGCTTTCACCGAGTTTTAAGAATTTTTTGCCTATTTTTCCGTCTTTAGTTTTTATTTCTATCCATTCTATGAAATGCTTTTCTTCCATGGGATGGGGAATTTGACCGACTTTTATTTTAAAGCCGTCGCTCCCCTTGCAATCATTTGCCGGCAATCTCTCTGTGACCGGTAAATGTTTTTCCTGACCCTGGTCTTTTGTTTTTTCTTCAAGTAAGTTCATGGGTTGACCGCAACAAACCAATTCCCCGCCGCCGACTGTCAAAACTTCCACCACATTTCCGCAAATTAAACATTTGTAAATTTGATTTTTGGCTATCATGTTTTTTTATTAATTAATATTCTTCGCACTTGATCTGGTAAAAATTTTCCTCGTGGTCGCAGGAAGGACATTTGTCGGGCGGCTGCTTTCCAAAATGGACATAACCGCATTCACGGCAAACCCACCAAACCTCCTTATCCTTTTTGAAAATTGCTCCTTTTTCCAGCTCAGCAAGAATTTTTTTGAATCTCTCTTCGTGGTGCTTCTCGGCTATGGCAATTGCCCTTAGCCTTAAGGCTATTTCTCTTAATCCCTCTTTTTCAGCGATGCTGGCGAATTCCGGATACATTTTAGTATATTCATGATTTTCCCCTGAAATTGCTGATTTTAAGTTTTTTTTGGTGTCACTGTAAATCATGGGGACTGAAGCCTGAACCTCAATTTCTTCTATTTTTTCTCCTATTTTATTTTTCAATTCATTGATATGCTCAAATAATCTTTTAGCGTGCTCTTTTTCGTTTTCAGCGGTAAGTAAGAAAATCTCGGCAATCTGCTCAAAACCCTCGCTTCTCGCAACCTTAGAATAAAAAGTATATCTGTTCCTGGCTTGGCTTTCACCGACAAAGGCCTTGGCTAAATTTTCAATTGTTTTTTTCATGATTTTTATTTTATTAAACTAAATTTTGTAATCTTTTCTGGCTTTATATTCTTGTTTTTTTCCTTCATTCCATTGGGCTATCGGCCTTAAATAGCCGACGATTCGGGAGTAAACTTCGCACTTCCTGAAATTGGTCAGACCCGGATTTTTTTCAAAACATTCGTTGCATTTTAAAATCGCGATTTTTTCGCCGTTGTCTTCGTAAACAAGTTCTTTTCCTTTCAGAGTTCCATTGCTCTTGATTTTGATTTCTTTTTTGCAATCATGACATAAATTTTTATTTTTTTTGACAATTTTTGCAGATACCATATTTTTATGATTTTTATTTTTTAATCAAAGAAAGTGTTTATTTATTAATCATTTTAATATAATATTAAAAAATAGTAAAAACAAAAAAATGAATCTGCTCGACCCAATAGAAAAAATACCCAGAATCGGGCCTATTTACCAGAAAAAATTAAAAAAACTGGGAATTAAAACGCTCCGGGACCTTTTATTTCACTTCCCCTACCGCTATGACGACTTTTCAAAAATAACGCCAATTTCCAAAATAAAAATAGGCGAGACGCAATGCGTCCAAGGAGAAATTCTGGAAATAGAAACAACCCGCACCTGGAAAAGAAAAATATTTTTAACGCAGGCTGTTTTAAAAGATGAAACCGGTGCAATAAAGATAATCTGGTTCAATCAGCCTTACTTGATAAATGTTTTAAAAAAAGGAGATAAAGTTTGCTTGGCAGGAAAATTAACTTTGGGAAAAAAAGGCCTTTATTTTGCTAATCCTGCTTATGAAAAAATTTATCTTACGGACCAATCAAAAATTTTAATCCATACGGGAAGATTAGTGCCGGTTTATCCGGAAACCCAAGGGCTTTCTTCCCGCTGGCTAAGATTTATCCTAAGGCCCGTCTTAATGGAGCTGAAGAATAAAATAGAAGACCCTTTGCCCCAAAAAATAAAAGAAAAAAATAAACTCTTGGATTTAAATAAAGCCCTCTGGCAAATTCATTTTCCCGATTCGATTAATTTGGCTAAAGCGGCCCAAGAAAGGCTTTCCTTTGACGAACTTTTTTTTATTGAACTTTTAGTTTTAAAAGAAAGAATGAAAATAAACCAACAAAAAGGAGTTTCAATTCCAATTAACGTGGAATTGGTTAAAAAACTTGTAAGCTCTCTGCCTTTTAGGCTGACTGATTCCCAAAAAAAATGCGGCTGGCAAATTTTAAAAGACATTGAAAAATCCAGGCCTATGAACCGACTATTAGAGGGAGACGTGGGCTCGGGCAAAACCGTGGTGGCGGCCCTTGCCATTTTAAACACAACCAAAGCCCGCTTCCAGGTAGCTTTTATGGCGCCGACTGAAATTTTGGCAAAACAACATTTTCAGGGAGTTTCAAAGCTGCTTGGAAATTTTAATTTAAATGTCGGGCTTTTAACGGGAAAATCCGACAAATTCATTTCCAAAAGATTAAAAAACCAGGTCATTGAGGCCTCCAGAAAAAAAATTCTGGAAAAAGTATTAGAAGGTGAAATAGACCTTTTAATCGGCACCCACGCTTTAATCCAAGACCAAGTTAAATTTAAAAACTTGGCATTGGTTATTTTAGACGAACAGCACAGATTCGGAGTGGAGCAAAGGGCAAGGTTAATCGCCAAAGAAAAACAAAAAAACAACGGCAAGGTCCCCCACTTGTTATCAATGACCGCAACCCCGATTCCGAGAACCCTGGCCTTGACGATTTACGGGGATTTAGATTTATCCTTAATCAACGAGATGCCCAAAGGCAGAAAAAAAATTATCACCAAGATTATCAGCCCGGCTAATCGTCCGAAAGCTTACAAATTTATTGAAAAACAGGCAAAATCCGGCCGGCAGGTTTTTGTCATCTGTCCCAGAATTGAACCTAAAAACAGCGAAGAACTGAAAAAAATTCCCGAATCTTTGTTAACCCAAAAAGATAAAGCGCTTTTGAACTGGGCGGAAGTCAAAGCGGTCAAAGAAGAATATGAAAAGTTATCCCAAAAAATTTTTCCGGATTTAAAAGTGGGAATGCTTCACGGAAAACTAAGCTCTGGAGAAAAAGAAAAAGTGATGGCGGATTTCAAAAAAAAGAAGATTCAAATTTTGGTTTCCACTTCTGTTGTGGAAGTGGGAGTGGATATTCCGGAAGCCACCGTGATGATGATTGAGGGAGCGGAAAGGTTCGGCTTAGCCCAGTTGCACCAATTCCGAGGCCGGGTCGGAAGGTCTCTCTACCAATCTTTTTGTTTTTTGTTTACCGATTCTCCGGCAAAAAAAACAAAACTGAGATTGAAAGCTCTGGTCAAGTGTAACAACGGCTTTGAATTATCGGAAAAAGACCTTCAAATAAGGGGCCCGGGAAACGTTTTAGGAACTCGCCAATGGGGAATCCCGGATTTAGCCATGTCCGCCCTAAAAGATATTTTCTTAGTTGAAAAAATAAGAAAAGAGGCCAAAGACCTCTTGGACTCTGACCCGGAATTAAAAAAACATCTGCTTTTGGCAAAAAAACTGGGGGAATTTCAAAAAATAATCCATTTGGAATAATTATTTTCTCATTTTTTCCGTAGGGAAAAAACCCATATATTTCCCGAACATCAATCGGGTCTGGGCATCCAAGGCCGGCAAGGGGGTAAATCCTATCATCACAATGGGAACCACAAACCACTCTAAAAAGAAAAATAAATATTTGTGTTTTCCGTAGCTGGGGGGCTTGGGAGGCAGTAAAAGAATGCTGAAATAAGCCGAACTGACCAAGCTTATCATAGAAAAAGTAAGAATATTGCTTAAAACCCGAGGCAAGTTATAGGAAAAAAGAGTAACATTAAAATCATTCCCTCCTAAAACTAAAGGCAGCCAACCCACAAGGAAAATAATAAAACTAGCGGTTGCCCAAGACCAATGGCCCTCAATGGCCCTTAGACTGAAAGCAATCTTCTTTTTTAAGGAGATTTTTTTATTATTTAGAAACCCGAACAAAAGGTAAGGAATTTCAATAACGCCGTAGGCCCATCTTCTTTGTTGTTTATAGACACCTATTAAAGTTTTTAAATAACTCTTTGCCACCACCGCATCCATGGATATTGGGTAGTAAAGGGGACAAACCCGGTAATCGCCGTCAAACTTTAAAAAACACTGCCAGAAAATCCGGGAATCGTCGCTAACCACATTGGTCTGGCGAAAATCAACCTCAACTAAAGCTTTAAAGCTCATGGAATGGGAAGAAAAAGTAATCAAATTATCCTGACCAGCTTGGTTCATCGTGTTCCAAAAAGTTGAAGAAAAAGAAAAAATCCTCGATGGAACGGATGCTTCCCAAACATTATTTATAAAAAGAGGAATCGGTTGAAAACTGGTTCGAGTCGGCTCCTTGACGGTTAAATAATAATAAGCCAAACAACTGAAATACTTTGGGAAAACAACCGTATCAATATCAAAAGAAGAAAAAATAATATTTTCATAAGGAATTTTTAAAAAATCTATAACTTCTTTTTTCACGAATTTGGAGGCCCAAGTTTCATTTGACCCCTTGCCCGGTATCTCCCCTTCAATGTTCTCGGGGTGCCAAACTGTTAAAAATTTAAAAAAAGTTTTTCCGAATTCTTTTTCAATTAAATTTGAAATCTCTAAAACGTCTTTTCTGGCCCTTTCTTCAAGCGCTAAAACCACTATCATTCGGTCTTTGGGATAATCGCAATTTTTCAAAGATAAAAAACTCGCCCGGACAATCTCTATGGGTTCCTTATACATGGGCAAAACTATCAAATGGTAAAAATCTTGCCAGTTTTTTAATTTTAAATTTTCTAATTTATCCAGCCAGTCAATTTTTTCGTGTTCTCTCATTTTCTTATAGCCGGATTTCAATAAAAAAGACCGATAAACTACCCTGACCAGCCAAAACAAATCAAAAAAAATGGCGAAAATAGCGACATAAAAAGGCTCTTTCCAACAAAGTAAAAAAAGCAAAATCAAAGTCAACCAAGACAGAAACCCCGGAAAAATTTCCAAAAAACGATAAAGCGTTCTTTGTTTTTTATTTTCAATATCAATGGCCCGGCCAATTTTTAAATAATTTTTGTCTTCCATTTTTATCATATTAACAAAAAAGCGGGATTTTACAATCTCGCTTTTTTTGCCCAAAATTTTACCAGGGTTTTATTTCCCTCCACTTGGGAGCGAAAACAAACAAATTTATAGAATCTGACGGGGTGTACTGATTAGGTTCAAAAATTGAAGACCAATTCTGCGCCTGTGCTCTTACTATATACCAATTAAGACTACGAATAGGAAGGTAATCAATGCAAGATAAAGAAGTTGTATTAACGCATCCAGCAGTAAAAGTAGCCCAACCACTATCATATGGCAAGTCTTTTATCGATTCTGACCCTCTGTAAAAAGTATAAAAATCCCTTCCGCTGGCCACTGTTGTGGCCGGCTCATCGAAAAGCGATATTGTAATATTAGCAAGGTCCTGGCCGGTAATAGTAAATGGTCCGGGAAGGGCTATAGGCAAATCAACGGACAAATTATTAGAATAAACAGGACCATTAATATTCCAAGCAGAAACACTATAATCATAATTCGTAGCATCTAAAAAAAATGGATATGTCTCTAGATAATAAATTGGATCGCTTTCTGCTCCCAGATTGACCAAATCAGCTATCTTCTGCTCGTCTGCAGTTCTATCCCCCCATATTTCACCGCGTAATTTTCTAAAAACTTTGTATCCCGTGTCTCCGGACACATCATTCCAACGAATTTGCAAATAAAGGTTGCCGACTCGCCAAGGACCAGACAAGAAATCTAAAGCAATGGACGGAGCAGGAGCGGGACTCAAAATCTCACAATTGCCAGTGATTGCGCCTTCTGATAAAGAAAAGGTTGAAGAATTATTCAATACATCAAAGGCCTTCACCTTGTAACAATAAGATTCGCTGTTGTTAATAGAGGAATCTAGAAAGGATCTATTAGTTGTTGTGCCAGCTATTTCAAAAACCTCCGAAGAGCTTAAACAGTCTTCATTTTTCTGCCAAACCTCATAAAGGACAGCCAAAGGATTCAAAGGAAGAGGGTCCCATTTAACTCTTATTCTTGGCTTAGCTCCCGGTCCGGAACTAGGACAATAGGGAAAAACTTCAGTTATGTCCGGCGTTTGAATGGTGTTTGAACACAAAGGAGTTGTAGAGGTTTCAATTTCCGAATAAGCGGTTTCCCCATAAAAATTGTTTATAGCCGAAATATAGTATTCATACTCGGTGCCTTCTATGTTCAGAAGATCAATATCATAATAATCCGTATCTGTTATCGTGGCGATATTAACTGCCGGATTCGGATCTCCCGTTCTACGTTTAAATATGCTGAAAGAATCATCTTCAGAGTCCCAATCAAGATGAAAACGAGGTTCTAACTGGCCGCTGGTGGGATTAAATAAACAATCAGAAGTGATAGAAAAATTCTTTATCGAGGGTTGGCAAAGTGAACTGGTTATGCTCCCGCTCACAGGAGGGCTTTCCGTACCCGCTCCGCGAGCTGTAACCTGATAATCATATGATTTTTGCTCTTCTATTGGAGGCCTGTGAATTGTTGAAGTAAAGAAAGCCACGCCACTAGTTGCTTCAAGCCAGACAACTCCGGGACCCACAATAGAACCATGATTATTATTGCCCGAGCTATCTAAAATTTGAGTCCCAGTAGCTTCATCAAAGTGCCAAGCTCCTTTAAGTCCTGATTCGTTTTTGTAAACTCCTTTAAAATGTTCGAAAACTTCTTCTGTTGACAATGCCCGGCTATAAATTCTTAGCTCATCAACCTTTCCGTCAATGGAAGTATACTCATGCCAGCCATCGTTAATTCTTAAGTGGGCGTCCCCATAATAAAGATAATTATTTGGAGGAACAGGATTATATGGCTGTTCGCTTTCCAACACCCCGTCAACATACAATTTCATGTTATTGCCCAACTGATCCCTATCCCAAGTTCCCATAAAATGATGCCACGCGCCTGTAGTTAAAGTCTTATTATAGCCTAAATATCCGCTTTGTCCGCCCGGCCCGGATAAAGAAAATGCTGAAACTTGAAAAGTATGAAATGCCAGTCCATCATCAAGTAAAACGCCGCGGTCTGTCGATGCTCCGGAATCATAATAAATCCAGAATTCAACGGATATGGCTTTCAAACCATCTGTCACTCCGCCTAAAAAACTGGGGTCAGTAATTATAACGTTACTAGTTGCTGTTCCGGCAAAATCTAAAGCAAAACTGCCATTGTCTGAAAAAGGAGAATTGTAAGTATAAAAAGTTGAAACAGGACCGGAAGTGGTTGACCGATAAATATTATAAGACAAAGCCCCAACGGAACCATTCCAAGACAAGGCATTAAAAGGATCTTTATATTGAGCGCAACTGGCATTTAAAGATAGGTTTGTCGGAGCTAAAGGAGTAAATTCGCAATTTAAAGTTGTGATTGATTTTAAGATAGATGAAGTGGAAGGGCCCGAATATCCCGTTGTCTCTATCCAATAAGAATAAGTTGTGCTTGATTGGAGACTTTGGCTGTCGTATTTAAACGCTTTATATTCATTAGAAAATCTCGTATCTAAAACAGAATACGTCGGGGCAGTCGGTGAAAGCGAAAGGTCTTCCCAATCTGCTCCACGATAATCTGTGGGCGTCATATCGCAGTCGTTTGCATAGCCTGAACTGTCCCTGGCTATTTGTCCTCTCCCTTCATTAAAATGCCAGAGGCCCCTTAAATTTGTTTCCTTTGCGCTATAATTCCTTTGATAATGCTGTAAAATTTCGCCGGCGGTTAAAATCCGGTTATAAATCCTAACCTCATCTATATTTCCTTTAAAAAGAGTATCTATTCCATCGCCGATAATTAAAAAATCTTCGTTTGTCGGCAAAGGATCTGTAAATGTAGTGGTGCTTAATAAGGTGCCAGATGCATAAAATTTAAGAACATTACTTACGGTATCAACAGTAACCGCAACATGATACCAATTATTTATGGCAAAGCCGTGAGGAATTGACTCTTTATAAGCCTCGCTGGTTGACCCATAACGAAATCTTAAAAGTGTCCCGCTAAAACCTGTTCCGAATTGATAATTAGTAGTTGATAAGCCATTTCCTTTGGATACAAAACCTTTCGAAGGACTAATGGATTCAAGTTTTATCCAAGCTTCAATCGTAAGCTTATCGGCGATATTCAAACTTGAATCTTGGCCGCAGGTAATAATGTCTGTAATAGGATTAGTGCTAAATTTTAAAGCAGCAGTGTCTGTGGCTAAGATGGTAGTAATTGAAGTGCTGGGAGAAGCGCGATAAATTGCATATTCTTTGCTGTTAAAAAAGGTCGAATCTAAAAAATTAATTTCATTAATGGGTTTTGTTGAAGAACAATAAGTTGAAACAGACAAAGAAGGTTTTGAAGCCAAACAATAACCAAGAGAAGTGGTTGCTTCGTCAGAAGGAAGACTGCTTCCGCCGGTATTTCGAGCCGTTACCCTATATGAATAATATTTTCCTACTTTTACTTTAGGATAGTCGTCAAACATAGAAGTAGCGCCAGTTGAAGCATAAGAATCTCCGTTTCTAAATATTTCATAGTAATCAGCGTTTGGAGATGCATCCCAGCTTAAACGAATTCTGGGAAGAGAATCAATACAGCTGGGGGTGGCTAGAACATTTTCAGGAGGTTCAGGAACGTCACAGATCGGGGCTATTTGAGATGAAGAGGCTGAGTCAACAGAGCCGCCGTTTCCAATAGCTCTAATAAAATAAGTATAATTGGTTCCTGTTTGCAAGCCCGAATCTATCCACCATAAAGGACTAATGGCTGGAATGCTTTTAATCTGAACTGCGGGAGCTGTGCCTGTGCTCCGCCAAATATCGTATTGATTAGCATTTATTGAAAAAGACCATTCCAGCTTAATTCCCGGGCCCGGAGAACATGTTGAACTTAAAAATAAGCCCGGCTTTGAAGGGGGACAAGACGGAGTCGTAATGGCGGTCGTTGTATTGGAAAGAGTAGGAATCGAGCCGTTGCTATAAGCTATTGCCTGCCAGCCATATTTTGTTTCAGTCTGAGGCCCGCTCTGAACCCAAGTTGCACCTATAATCGTGCCGTTATTATTATGATTAGAACTGTCGGTTACAATAGTTCCCACACCTTCGTCAAAATACCAGAGACCCCTTAAATCACAATTTTGTGTTCCGCTTGACCCGCAACCATTAGCGTCTCCCGAATAATCTCCATTGTAGTGCGCTAGAGCCAAAGAAGTGGTCACCATGTTGGCATAAATTCTTACCTCGTCTATTATCCCTATAAAGTTACTACTGAGACCTGGTATTGTTCCGATCGTAAGAGGGGCGGTATTTTGGATGGGATAAGGAAAAGTTGAGCTGGCCTTGCTCAAATAACCCAGATATTGACCGTTCACGTATAATCTCATATATCGTTCGTCATAAGTGCCGATTATATGATACCAATTATTGGCTGTATAATTTCCGAGGCGCCACTGCGCACCGCCCAAATTAAAAGCAAAATCTTTGTCTAGTTCATTTCTTAGATAAAAATTAAAACCACCCAGGACATTATTCCAAGGATCAGTGGTTCCCAAAACAGCTGAAATGCCCTTAAACTCGGGCTTTATCCAAAATTCTATTGAAAATTTAGTGAAATTATTCAAAGAATCGGAGGGTTCAAATTCAATTCTATCGGTACCTCCATTAAATTTTAAAGCGTTGCCGAATCCTTTATCAATAAAAGTTGTTGTGGCTCCAACATTTAAAGTGGTTGTTCCTATTATTGTATTTCCGCTATATAAATAACGGTTCAAATCGTAGCTAATGGCATATTGACTATTTGTCCAAGAAGTACTTGCCCAAATATAAGAATTTTTGCAGTAAACGTTGGGATTTTGTAATGAAAAAGTATCCGGCGGCATGCAATACCAACTGGTAGTGGTTGTGCTATTACTCTGGGACCTTTGGCCCAGAGGACCAATCGCGTCAACTCTGTATTGATATAATTGTTTAGGAGAAACAGTATCATCCTGCCAAGTTGTAATATAAGGGAAAGAAATGGGGTGAATGAAAACGAAGTCCCGGAAAATTTGATAAGCGCTTGTGTTCTCCTGGTTAGTAGACCAGCCAAGGTCAATCACGGGATCTTGTCCGACGCAACTGTTTAACAAATAAAGAGAAGGAACTGTCGGCAAACAACTTTTGCTTGTAGTGGAAACAATTAGAGAATCAGAAGGATTTACGCCTATTGGGCCCTCAGCCCTCACCTTATAGTAATAAGTAGTTGAAGTTGCGACATTAATATCACCGCCTGGAAGAACTAAAGCGCCAGAACCAAGCGTTGTCAAAACAGCAAGGTTTGCACTTGTGGTGCCTTTATAAATTACGTATTCACGAACATTGCTTGACCCTTCCCAGGAAATATCAATAAACGGAAGACCGCTTGCAGAGCAAGAAGCATATAAAGAAACCACCGGCGGTGGGGAAGGAGAAAAACAAGAAACAGCGTCTTTATTAACTTGGTTACTAGAAGGAGTTTCTCCTCCGGTATTAACAGCCCTTACGCTATAAGTATAGTTTACTCCGCCTCCAACGTAGTCATCATAATAGGTTTCAGCGCCGGGACCCGGAGATATAATCTCTCCATCTCTTAAAAGTTTATAAAAAGAAACATTGGCGGAACTTGACCAGGAATTCCTTATTACTGATTTTAGGGGACTGCCTTTGCACTCAGCCGTGGGAATATCTAGGATGGGCGGAGGTTGAGGAGCTGGAGGATCAGTGCAATTCATATCTTTTGGAACATTATCTGAGGTTTTTAAATTCTCTACAACTTCAACTCTATAAGAAACACTGCACACCCCTCCAGAACAAGAAGCAGCGTCAATGTATGTATTTTCCGTTTGTTGCAAAAGCCAAAAACCATTCACATAAATCGTATAATGAATATTTCCTATAATTCCTTTGGCGCGCGTCCAAAAAAGCCTCATGCTTTTTTCCTCGCAATTGTCCTCTACTCTTAAAAACGGGGAACAATCTATGGTGCTTTGTTGTTTTGTCAAAGAATCTTTCATGTCCCCCCTGGGCCAAACTGCTTTTACATAATAAGAATTATCCCCGACAAGGTAATAACCATTGGGCAGGGTTTCAACTAATTTATCTGAATATGAATTTTGAGTAGTAGTTGCTATTCGACTTTCAACGGGTTCGCCAATTGCTTTGCGATAAATATCATATTGTTGTACTCCGAGTAAATTATTCCAGGATAAATTATTCTGAGGCCCGCCCGGAGATAAAGCAAGACAATTAGCGGAAACGCTTAAATCAACCGGGCAAGTCGGTGCCTCTTTTGGCAGGCTAGAATCAGAAGTAGAACTGGCATTGTTCTGCCAAATAGCCTTAACAATGTAATAATAATTTTTTGTCCCTTCAATATTGGGACCGTCGCTAAAAGATAAGGTTGTCGAAGGAATATCTCCTGGCAACTGAGAAAAAGAAGATTCTCCTTCTTTTTTTCTAAAAATTTGGTATTTAGACAAATTACCCGTAGCCGCAACCCAGCTAAAATTAATTCTGGGACCATCGGTCTGGCAAGGAGGAGAATAAATGTTATTTATGAAAGGAGCGCAATAAACCGGAGTAGAGGTTGCCGGTGAAGAGGTGCCGAAAAAAACGCCTCCGCCAATTCTATAATTATAACTTATACCGCTATTAATCGGAAAATTTTCGTAGATTGTACCGGTGGTGGTGGCAATTATCACAAAAGGGTTAATTCCTGCTATTCTTCTTTCAATATAAAAGTAAGAAGGAGCGGGAACTCCCGGGCTCCAAGTAAGAGTTACTTTGGCTGTTGTTGAACCCGGAAGACATTCAACATTAATAACGGGTGTCCCTGGGGTGGCAAAGACCGAGCCTTTTGGAAAAAATATAAAAACTGCCAAAAAAATTAAAAAATAAATATTCTTATTTCTCATGTAAAATTTTTAACGATTTATAATTGTAATTTTTTTTACTTCAAAGCTTTCTGAATTTTTAATGTCTTTGCTGGAAACAACCTCAACGTAGTCCCCGATTTTAATATCTTCCAAGCTCATTTTTACTTCAGTAGGCATTGTTTTGCCCGTTAGTTTATCCAATAAAAAAACCAAAGATTTAATTTCCGTAGAAGGAGTTAAAATAATTTTTCTTGTTTCCTTTCTTGAAATATCCTTATTATTTTCGTCAAACTGGGGAATTGTGGCTTTAAAAATAATTTTCCCTTCTTCAATTTTTTCTACAGTCCCGAATAAATTATAAAGCACTGCCGGAACATTAATTTTGGGCATTGCTTGGGTTTGGTTTTTTTCTTCCTCCGAAATAGGCGGAATAGTTTTTTTCTGTTCATTTTTGTTTAAAAAATATAAAGAAAAAATTATCAACAAAAAAATAATTAAAATTAAAAAAGAAACTAAAATTATAATATTTTTGTTAAAAATTTTAAAATTATTATAAGTTGTTTCTTCTGTTTGTTTTTTAAATATAAACATATTTTTTATTATTAGTTTGTTCTTGTTATTATACTATAAAACTCTGCAAAAATAAAAAACCGAGAATGTGAATATCTCGGGTTTTTAATTTGTGGCCCTAAGGGGAATCGAACCCCTGTTAGCAGATTGAAAGCCTGCTGTCCTGGCCACTAGACGATAGGGCCTTTAGTACGTTAATTATTGTATCTAAAAAATAAAAAAATATCAAGAATAAATTGATAAATTTCGTTTAACCTGCTAAATTTTATCAATATGATGATTTTATCTATTGAAACTTCCTGCGATGACACTTCTTTGGCAATAATTAGAACTCGAGGAAAAAATCGAGTTTATTTTGACATTCTTTCAAATATTATTTCTTCTCAAATAAAAATCCATAAAAAATGGGGCGGGGTCTACCCTGTTTTGGCTATGAGAGCCCATCAAAAAAATCTGATTCCGATTTTAAAAAAAGTTATGAAAATTGCAAATTGCACCCTTCGACAGACTCAGGGCGATACTTCGGCTACCCTCAGTATCGAATGCCAAAATAAAAAAATAAATACAATAAATAAAATACTGGAAAAAGAGCCGGAATTGCTTAATAGTTTTTTAAAATTTGTTCCAAAAATTAAAAAACCAAAAATTGACGTAATTTCCGTAACTGAAGGTCCCGGCTTGGAGCCTTGTTTGTGGACAGGAATAAATCTGGCCAAAGCTTTATCTTTTTTTTGGAAGATACCCCTTGTTCCGGTCAACCACGTTAGAGGTCATATTTTCGCCAATTTTATTGAAGAAAAAATTAATTTAAAAACGAATTCGGATTTTTTTCCGGCTTTGGCTCTGGTTGTTTCCGGAGGCCATACCCAGTTAATTTTAATGAATGATACTGAAGATTATAAAATCTTAGGGGAAACCCGGGACGACGCGGCCGTAGAATGCCTGGATAATGTGGCCAGAATTCTGGGATTGGAATATCCCGGAGGTCCTATTATTGAAAAAAAAGCTGAAGAATGGAAAATTGCAAATGACACCCTTCGACAGGCTCAGGGCGACACTGAGCGCAGCCGAAGTGTCGAATTGCAAATTGATTTGCCAAGACCGATGATAAACAGCAAAAATTATGATTTCAGTTTTTCAGGATTAAAAACCGCGGTTTTGTATGATTTTAAAATAAGAAGTTCAAAAATAAAAAAAGATAAAAATTATATCCGCCAACTCTGTTTTGAAACCCAGCAAGCAATTTTCGATGTTTTAATTAAAAAAACCATAAAAGCAGCCAAGGATTTCAGGGTAAAAAGCGTTCTTTTGGGCGGAGGCGTGGCATCTAACCAAGAATTGAGAAAACAAATAAAAAAAGCTGTGGAAAATTCTTTGCCAAAAACTAAATTATTGATTCCCGAACCAGTTTATTGCACTGACAACGCGGTAATGACCGCGATTCAAGGTTATTTTAACTTTTCAGAAAAAAAGTCGAAACATTGGAAAAATCTTAAAGCTCGAGCTAATTTAAGAACAGATTAATTCGCCAGAGCAAGAAAAAAAGATATAATAAAAAAATGGAACCAGCTTACGACCCAAATCAAACGGAAAACAAAATTTATAACCTTTGGGAAAAGTCCGGTTTTTTCAATCCCGATAAACTGCCCGGCAAGCGAAAAAAAACCTTCAGTATTACCATCCCCCCTCCAAATGTAACTGGCTCCCTGCATATGGGACATGCCTTAAACGCGACCTGCCAGGATATTTTAATCCGCCAAAAAAGAATGCAGGGATTTAAAACTCTTTGGTTGCCCGGCATTGACCATGCGGGAATCGCCACCCAGAACGTGGTGGAAAAACAATTAAAAAAAGAAGGAAAGACCCGCTTTGACTTAGGCCGGGAAAAATTAATTGAGAGAATTTGGGAATGGAAAGAAAAATACGGAGACACAATTCTCAATCAATTTAAAAAATTGGGCTGCAGTTGCGATTGGTCAAGAACCAGATTCACGATGGACGAAAATTATGTCCGGGCGGTAAAAGTTGCTTTTTCAAATTATTTAAAAAAGGGCTGGATTTATCAGGGAGAACGGGTAGTTAATTGGTGCCCGCGATGCCAAACCAGCTTGTCGGATTTGGAATTGGAACACAAAGAAAACAAAAATGGTAAGCTTTGGTATATAAAATATCCGATTAAAGATTCCCGAGATTTTATTACAGTAGCCACAACAAGGCCGGAAACCATGCTGGGCGACACGGCTGTAGCTATCAACCCCAAAGATGAAAGATATAAAAATCTGGTCAATAAAAAAATAATTTTACCCTTGGTTGGAAAAGAAATCTCGATTATCGTTGACCGGTTGGTTGATTTAAAATTCGGAACCGGAGCTGTCAAGGTTACCCCGGCTCATGATTTAAAAGATTACGAAATAGGGCTTAGGCATAAATTGGAAATCATAAAAGTCATTGATGAAAAAAGAAAAATTACAACTTTGGCCCCTCAAAAATATCAAGGGCTTTCGGCTCTTGAAGCTCGGGAAAAAATAATCGAGGATTTGAAACAATTAAATCTCATTGAAAAAATTGAAGATTATACAGTATCGGTTCCTCAATGTTATCGCTGTAAAACAACGATTGAGTTTCTGCCTTCAAAGCAATGGTTTCTGAAAATGACTGAGTTGGCAAAGCTGGCGGAAGAGCCGATTAAAAATGGAAAAATTAAATTTCATCCCAAAAGATGGGAAAAAAATTATCTTAATTGGCTAAAAAATGTTAGGGATTGGTGTATTTCCCGCCAAATCTGGTGGGGCCATAAAATTCCCATTGAAGGAACTAATGATGTTTTAGATACCTGGTTTTCCTCGGCTTTATGGCCTTTTGCCACTTTGGGTTGGCCGGAAAAAACAAAAGATTTAAAAGATTACTTCCCTACCCAGGTTTTAGCTACAGCTCCCGATATTCTCTACCTTTGGGTGGTAAGAATGATTTTCTCGGGCATGGAATTTATGAAAAAAATTCCATTTGAAAACATTTATATTAATCCCACGGTTTTTGCCAAAACCGGAGAAAGAATGTCAAAATCTTTGGGTACCGGAGTTGACCCGATGGATTTAATAACCAAATACGGTTCGGACGCCACCCGCTTTGGAATAATTTTCCAGATCTCAGACAGGCAGGATATTAAATTTAGTGAAGAAAATATTTTAATGGCCAAAAAATTCTGTAATAAAATTTGGAACGCCAGCCGGTTTGTTTTAATGCAAATCAAAGATTTAAAGTTCAACATAAAAGATTTGGAAAGCATTAAAAATTCAAAAAAACTGACCTTGGCTGATAAAAAAATTATAAAACAACTGAATCTCACGATAAAATCAACCGATGAATATTTAGGCAAATTTCAATTCGGAAAAACGGCAAACAAGCTTTATGATTTTTTCTGGCATGATTTTTGCGACATTTATATTGAAAAAACCAAATCCCAGAAAGAAAAAATAAACACTCAAAAAGTCCTTATTTTTGTTTTGTTAAATTCTTTAAAACTGCTTCATCCTTTCTTGCCTTTTATTACCGAAGAAATTTATCAATCGCTTCCTATAAAAAACAAAAAGAAATTATTAATAATCGAATCCTGGCCGAAATAAAATGATTTATTTTATTTGTTTTATTTTTGGAGTCTTGCCCAGCATTGTCTGGCTTTTGTTTTTTTTGAGAGAAGATGTCCATCCTGAATCCAACCGGATGATATTGAAAGTTTTCGGATACGGCGTTCTTTCCGCTTTTTTAGCCGCCCTTTTGGAAATTAATTTCCAGCTGGGGTTGAATATAATTTCGCTGCCTTTTTTTCTTTCTTCAATCTTGCAAATTTTCCTGGGAATCAGCCTGATAGAAGAGCTGATGAAATACTTAGTAGTGAAAAAAGCGGCCATTTCCGACCCGGAGTTTGATGAGCCCTTGGACGCCATGCTTTATATGATAATTGCCGGTTTGGGCTTTGCGGCCATAGAAAATATTTTATATTTGCTGCCCTTTGGCCAGCCCTTTAGAATTATGGATACTATGGTTTTATCCCTTTTCAGGTTTTTGGGAGCAACCTTTCTGCACGCCTTGTGCTCGGGAACCATCGGCTTTTTTCTGGCTCTTTCTTTTCGCTCAAAAAAACCAAAAAAAAGACTCATTCTCTTTGGAATTTTCCTGGCTACCTTCTTGCACGGCCTTTATAACTTTTCTATAATTAAATTTATAGAAACTTTAAATAACTTTTTGCTTTTGATTCCAGCTTTAATTTTAATCGGGCTCGCTGTTTTTATCTTTTTAGCTTTCCAAAAATTAAAAAAATTAAGCAGTGCTTGCAAATTAAAATAAAAATTAAATTAATCGGCCTATGTTTTTCAAAAAAAATAAAACAGATTTAAAAAAAAGAAAAACCGGGGAAATAAAAAACAACGGAAACTGGTTAAAATCAGAGGGAAAGCTGACCATTGACGTTTTTGAAAACGAAAACGAACTTTTTATCCAAAGCGCAGTGGCCGGGATTGATATTGATGACTTGGAAATTTCCATTGAAAAAGATGTCCTAGAAATCAAAGGCCAAAGAATAAAACCCGATGATGGGAAAACCAAAAGAAATTATTTTATCGAAGAATGCTATTGGGGCCCTTTTTCCAGAGAAGTTATTTTGCAAAAAGAAGTGGATAACTCCCGGGTGGAGGCCTCAATAAAAAACGGCATTTTAACCATTAAGATGCCGAAAATCGAACGGGAAATAAAAAGAAAAATAAAACTAAAAACGAAGTAAAAAATATTCGCTTTCAATCTACCAAAAAATCCCGTTTGCGGGATTTTTTGGTGCCCTCGGCAGGATTTGAACCTGCAATTCCTATTGGAAACAACGTTCTAAGCGTTGCGCGTATGCCAATTCCGCCACGAGGGCAACGTTAAAATAATATCCTAAATTATTCTATTTTTCAATGCTCTTAAGCGCCAATCATTGCTTTCATGAGGTAGGGCAACATGTAAGATAACAAGGCGGCTGCTAATCCAACCAAAGCATAAATAATATAATTTCTGCCTGATTTGACCTTGTCTTCAACTCCGGCAGACATCAGTATAGTGGCTGCTCCTATAACAATAAACAACATTGCTATCACCATTAAAAGCAAAAACATCCAGTTAGTAATATTAAGAATACTGCTGAACAAACAACAAGTAGCTCCATTAGCATTACTAGCGCAATTAGGATTAACAGTGCCGTAGCTTTGTGGAGTACCAACCGCGTTACAACAGTTTGCGCCTAAAATCTGGTTAGCGTTCTTTCTTATTGTGCACGAATCTTCGCCAATCGCGGAAACAAAAGTCGGCGCTATGACTCCAAACAAAAAACTTAAAGCAATCAAGCTTACAATAATCTTTTTCATTTTTTTATTTTTAATTTTTTATATTTTTTTTCTTAATTTATCGACCTTTTTTAATTATCCTCCTATCACACTTTTTATAACATAAACTAAAGCATTTGCCAAAATAATAATTCCGTAACCAACAGAAGAAAAAATAAGAACGCTTTTGGCTTTTTCAATGTTACTGGGATTTCCGGCAGCGGTCATAAATAAAAAAGCAGCAAATATTACCATTAAAGGATAAACTACGGTGGCAAGATAAAGAATAAAATTGGTAACGCTCTCTATTAAAGTATCTACGGTTGTGGCATGCCATGGATTGCAAAGGCAAAATCTGCCCGCCGGACTATTTAAACCGATCGTATTTCCCGGATTAGCAGGATCTTCTCGACAAGAATTAAAACAATATGTATCGCACGTTAGAGCGTCAGTACATAAATCAACGGCAAAAACTAAATTTTTTCCTGAAAAAAACAAGCCAAAAATCGTAATTATCAGAATGGCAGTAAAAATGATTATTTTTTTCCTCATACTTTATTCTAATTATAAAAAAAACTAAATTTTAGTAAAGACCAAACCATAGTGGTAATCCCCAGCCTCAAATTCTTTCTTGAATTTAAATCCCAGGCCTTCTGTTATTTTTTTAAGCTCCTGGGAGGAAATCTTCCCTTCCTTAGGGCCCAAGGGAATTTCGGCTTTCCAGTCAACTATCAAAAGCTGGCCTTGTTTTTTTAAAATTTTCTTGGCTTCTCTTAAAACCTGGTTTTTATCTTTGAGCTGGAAAAGAAGATTGGTCATTAAAACCAAATCAAAAAAATCACCTATCAATTCCAGTCCCTCGGCTCTTTCTAAGTCGCAAAGGACAGTTTCAATATTCAGAACATTTTCAAGGCCGGCTTTTCCTTTTAAAGCCGAAAGAGCGCTTTCCTGGAGATCAATGGCATAAACTTTTCCTTCTTCCAGTTTTTTAGCCAAAGGAATCGCCCAACCGCCGCTGCCTGAACCAAAATCAACGGCAGTCATATTTTCTTTTAAATCCAGTTCTTGTAAAATTTTTTCCGGTCTTAAAAAAGAAATTTCCATTATTTTTTTGATTAAACGCAGGCCGTGGAAGCTACTCTGTCACCAGAATCTAACCTCATGATTCTGACTCCCTGGGTAGCCCGGCTTAACTTAGAAATCGAAGAAACTTTAATCCTGATAACCTGTCCTTTTTGGGAAATAACTATTAAATCTTCTTCTTGGCCTGTTAATATTTGGGAGCCTACCAAGTTTCCGGTTTTGGAATTAACTTTGGCGGTTTTAATTCCGCTCCCTCCTCTTCCTTGCAATCTATATTCTTTTAAATCGGTTTTCTTGCCAAAACCCAGTTCGCTTACCACTAATAACTGATTTTGCATGGATTTCTCGTCAATTACTTCCATGCCAATCACTTCATCTCCCTGTGTGTGAACAGTAGGCTTTTTTAATCTTATTCCCCGGATGCCT